>JBEIOW010000227.1:0-4458 GCA_040377385.1 Bacteriovoracaceae bacterium
AGGTCGGCGGTTCAATCCCGCCCATCGGCTCCATTTCTTAAAGATCCCCTACCACGACACAGAATTCTTCCTCATCCCCAGGCAAGGTCAGCAACAAGTTGACACAGCGAGTCACTCAGTGCTAACCCCCTGGTCTGAGTGAGCACCGGCCGAGCCGGAACCCTGGTTAACTTGGAGATCTCTATGACTTCGAAAGTCCTACTATTCGTCCTCTCCGTCCTCAGCTTTGCCAACCTTGCTGCGGCTGAAGAATTCACGCTCACGCGTGGGTTTGATAACCGCACCTTCTACTGCACCGATTCGTGGAATGGTGGCGGACAGCAAACGACCCGGATTCAATACGCCGAATGCACGAACCTGAATGGTTCGACGAAGCTGGGCCAAGTCATCGGCGCAAACTTGCAAGCCCAGTGCAAAGAGCTTGGTCTGACCCAGAACGTTCAAGGCAAACTCGCCAACCTCTCGGTGCTGAACGCTCCAGCCAACAGCGTCCTCGTCTGTAATTGCACGAACCTGTCTGGCCAGACTTCCTTCGGCCAAGTCAGCGCCGGATCGGATGAGCCCGAGACACTCAGAAGCACCTGCAAGCAGCTTGCACTGAATCAAAACTCCTACGGCGCAATCCGTGGATGCCAGATCCTCTGATCCTCGCTTGAAGTTTTCCGCCGATGGCCGCTACTCGAGGAATCTCAGGTAGCGGCCAAACTTCGCCTGCACATCGTCCAAAATGGCGATGGCGGGAGGGAAAACGACCGCCGTCAGGATGGAGCCAAACATCAATCCCCAACCGAGCGACATCGCGATCGGCACAACGAATTGGTCTAAGCCACCGATTCCGTAAGCCGTCGGCAGAAGGCCCGCCACGGTCGTGGCCGTCGTGAGGAAAATCGGGCGCAACCGCATACCGGATGAGCTCACGATACTCTCGACTGCACTCAAACCTTCGCGCCGCTTTTGATTGACGAAGTCGATCAGCACGATGGCGTTGTTGACGATGACGCCGGCGAGCGCGATCACTCCGAGCATCGCCATGAACGAGAGTGGCCGGCCGTGAAGTGCAAGCGTCCAGATCACGGAGATGATTCCCATTGGGATCGTCAACATCACCAACAAAGGCTGAAGTAAGTTCCCGAAGGTAAAGACCAGGACGAGGAAGATCAAGAGGATCGCCACGCCGAACGCGCGGCCGAGCGAAGCGAAACTCTCCTGAGTATCTTCATCCTCCCCGCCGAATGCGACGACGACGTTAGGATACTTCTTCGAAATCTCCGGCAATTTCTCCCGCACGGCATTGTTGGCCTGAATCGCGCTGGATTTCGTCACATCGACGTCGGCGCTGACCTTGATCTCGCGCTGATTAGCCTCGTGCGTGAAAACAGAAAGTCCCTGAGACTTGCCGACCGTAGCCACACGCGAAAGCGGAATTAACCCGCCACGACTGTTCGGGACGAGAATCTCATTTAGCGTCGATGCGCTGGCTCGCGCGCCTTCATCCAAACTCACTCGGACGTCGATCTCTTCATCCAGTCCCTGAATAGACGTCGCGACTAAACCGTCAAACGCCGCCCTGACGGTTTGACCAACCTGCGCGACCGAAAGGCCCGCCGCGGAAGCTTCCGAAGCCTTCACGCGAACGACCAACTCTTCTTTGCCCAGGTCGTAGGAATCCAGAACATCCGTGACGCCGTTAATCGTCTTGAGGAGTTCCTTCAGCTCCGCCACAACGGGAAGGATCTCTTCATAACGATCCGCCCTTACACTCAAACTCACCGGTTTTCCGACGGGAGGGCCTGAGTTGGGACGCTCGAACGTAATCCGTTCGATGCCAGGAGGTTGCCCAATCGCCGGACGGAGGGCATCGATCACGTCCTGAACGGTGCGTGCGCGGCTCGTTTCCGGCGTGAGAAAAACGTCGATCTGCGCGAATTCGCCACCGCGCTTCGTATTCGGATCGTCCGGCTCCGCCTGCTGAATCCCCACACGCGTGATGAAATTGGCCAGCTCCTCTTTGGGAAGAGCACGAACCTGCGCCTCCGCGGTGCGGATGAGATCACGCATGCGCGCGATGCCCGTGCCGGTCTGTGCATCCATCTTGATGCTGAACACCTCGATCCCGTCGGGCGGAAAGAGCACGAACCGCATGAAGCCACCCGCGACGCCTAGCGACGCCAGGAAGAAGAGAAAGGCCCCGAGCGCCACCCAATAACGGCGACGGATCAGTCCACGTACCAAGCGCTGATAAGCGGGAACCACGCGCACTTCCCAATAGTGAGAAAGCGCGGCGAGCTTGCGTTTCAAAGCACTCTGTTTCTGCGATTGTTCTGAGCCTGCGGCTGCGCGCGCGCGAACGAAAGAGGCGATGTGCCCCGGTAAGATGAAGTAACACTCCAGCAGGCTAATCAGGAGGGCGACGATCACGCCAAGCGGGATCTGCCACACGAACTTCCCGAAAATACCGCTCATGAACATCATCGGGGCAAACGCGAGCACCGTCGTCAAAACGGAAGCCAGCACTGGCGCCCAGACTTCTTGGGTGCCTTCGATCGCAGCCTTCTCCGGATCTTCGCCGCTATCAATCTTGCGGACGCAGTTGTCCATCACCACGATGGCGTCGTCGACCAACATCCCGACCACGATAATTAGCCCGAGCAAAGAGATGAGATTGATCGAGACATCGAGATTGTACATCACGAAAATCGTGCCGAGGAAGGCGAACGGGATCGCAAGCGAGACAAGCACCGCTACTCGCGCGGGCAAGAGCAGCGTCAGGAGTCCGAGAACCAGAAAGAGACCGACTAACAAGTTCCCGCTCAAGACGTTGATTCGCCGGGAGACATACTCGGAGAAATCGTTGATGTAGCCAATTTGAAGGCGTGGATCCAGCTTCGGAACGAAGACCGCCATGCTTTCCTTGACCTGCTCTACGACCCGAATCGCGTCGCCCTTCTCTTTCTTGAGTACGGTCATCGTTAGTCCTGGCTTGCCGTCCGGAAGAGCCAGTACCGTGGTCCGCTCCAAAGCGTTGGAGACTTTCGCGACATCGCGGACCCGGATCGGTACGCCGAGATCATTGGCGCGTACGACCGTGTTCTGGACGTCTTCAAGACTCTTGAACTCACCCACGGTGCGTACGATGCGTTCCAGGTCGGTCGCCTCTAGAACGGTGCCCTCCTGTTTGGGCTCGAGCGTACCGCCGGGAATAGCGACGTTCTGGGCGCGAAGGGCCTGCACGAGCTCATCGAGCGATAAGCGATAGGAGGCGAGCTTGGCCGGATCAGCCTCGACCCGGATCTCCACCTTGCGCATGCCCGCAGGAACGACGCGGGCCACGTCGCTGATCTTCTCGATCTCTTTCTCCACGCGACGGGCGAGCTCCCGCAGCTCGAGCTCCGGCACCTCGCCCGAAAGCGTGACTTCGATGATCGGGGTGAGTTTGGTATCGAGCGAGGTCACCACCGGGTCTTCCGCGCCCTCCGGGATCGCGAAACGATCCACGACGTCCTGCGCGTCGGACTTGCCCTGGGCTTCCGTCGTCTGGTCCGGATCAAGGGTGAGGATGATGTAGCTGCGCCCCTCGGCCGAAACCGATTGGATCTTCTTGATCCCGTCGACTTCCTTTAGATCCTGCTCGATCGGATTAGTGATGAGCTTCTCGACCTCTTCGGCCGAGGCGCCGGGATAAATGGTCGTGACGGTAAGGATATCGAAGGTCACACGCGGAAACGCGTCACGGCGGATCAAACTCAACGCCACGAGACCCATGATAATCGTGAAGATCGTGATCAGATTACCGAACAAGCGTCGGCTTGCAAAAAAAGCGATCAGCGAATTCATCGCGCTGCTCCTTCATCCGAAATCACCATCTGCTTCGACGTCGATTTCAAGGTTTCCTGCAACCAAGGCTCTACTTGTCCAGCCAGCTTAAGGACCTTCCAAGCGGCCACGCGCTTTTGTACTTCCGCGTTTCGGTACTGGATCTCCGCGTTCGCGCCATCGTCGCCCGCTTGAATCATCTGGAACGCATTGCTCCGCCCGATTCGAAAGCGTCCCTCCTCCAGGCGAACGCGCTCGCGGTTCTCTTCAAATGCTTCCTGGATCCAAGCAGCGTTGCGGACGGCGAGCCGGAATTCGCGACATTGATTGACCCAACCCACTCGGTGCTGGTCCTTCGCGATCGCCGCTTGAGCCTCCGCGCGGATCAGGCGCGCCCTTGCCTGCACAGCTTCGGCACGCTCCGCCGAGAAGCCCAGCGGTAAGCTCAGCTCCAAGCCGACTCCCCACTGCGGATGATCGCGACGAACTGCGTGGGCGAGATGTTGGTGCGCGGCCTGTCCACCTGCGGATCGAGCGGCAGTTCCCGTTGCACGAGCGCGCGAAACTCGCGGGCCACGTCGCTGAGATTCGTCTTAAGGTTGTAGCGGCCGCACATTACTCGCCACTCCGCGCGATCCGGCCGAG
>JBEIOW010000099.1:0-6986 GCA_040377385.1 Bacteriovoracaceae bacterium
GGTCGTCGGGAGGAGCGAGACGAGACACCGCCACGGCCGCCGCCATGCGAATCGCCTCGTCCGAGTCTTCGAGCAACCGGAGGAGGGCCGGAATCGCCGAGGCGTTCCGAGACTGGCCGAGCAGCTCAATACTGTTGATTCGCGTCTCGCGCGAACCTTCAGCCGCGGAAACCACGAGTGACTCGAGCTCCCGGATTCGGATCAACTCGAACACTTCCACCGGAAACTGAATTCCCTGAATCTCCTCGCGCCCGAGCGAATGGTAATCCAGTAGGCCACGAACGCGCGCTTCGACCTCGCCGGAGAAGACGATCTTGGTGTGACTGCCGCGCTTGCTCAACTTTTCGATGCGGTTGGCGAGGTTAACGACCTCGCCGATGACCGTGAAGTCCCGGCGGTCGCGTGAGCCGATCGGACCCGAGATCACCTCTCCGTGAGTCACGCCCACCCCGATCTCGATTTGATTGCGTCCGAGGGAGAGTCGGCGCTGGTTGAATTCGGCCAGCCGTTCTCTCATTTCCAGCGCACAGTAAATCGCGCGCAGCGACGTCGTGGAGGCCTGGACCGAGTCCGTCGTGTAGAAAACTGCGAGCAAAGCATCGCCGATGAACTTGTCGACCTCGCCGCCGTGCTTGTAAACCACCTCGACCATTTCCGAAAAATACTCGTTGAGCATCTGCGTGACTTCCTCGGCATCGAGGTGCTCGCAGTGGGCGACAAAATTTCGAATATCGCTGAAAAGAACAGTCGCTTCGACCCGGGTTCCCGTGAGCCGCCCGCTGCCCGGACCGTCAGACTCCATCACCTGGCGGTAGGTCGAATCCGAGAGGTACTTGCGAAGCTCGGTCTTCTTGCGGAGTTCGGCGGTCATCTGGTTGAAGGTGCCGACCAGCTCCCCAATCTCATCGCTTGAGGAGGCCTCGACCGAAACATCGTAGTCGCCTGCCGTCACGCGCTGGAGTGCGGCTACGAGCCGGCGCACCGGCGAGATCAGAAGCTGCGCAAACGCCGCCGCGATCAGGAGACCAATTGCCAGCGAGGGCACGAGATCGAACAGGATCTGGGCCCGGATCGCAGCGATGCTCTTCTTGAGAGTCTCAAAGCTAAAGACGTACTCGACCCAGAAAAGTGGCTCGCGGTTTTCGTTCCGGTAGGTGTTCACGACGGAGAGGTAGCGTTCGCCCCCCCGCTCGAACTCGCGCGTCGAGATATCCTTGATCTTGAGTTCGGCGAGCACCTCCTCGGGAATCTCGGCCGGAGCGGTGGAGTCTTGAGGGGGCACGTTTCCGGGCGCGCTCAGCGCCTGTTCGGTATCGAAAAGCACGGAACGGGTCTTGCGCGAGATGATCCGCAGGTTCACCAGGTTTTCGTTGGACGCGATGATGCCTTTCACGCCAGGCAAGAATTTGTCCGCGTAGTAAAAATAGAAGAAGCTCGAAAACTCCGACACGACCTGCGTCGTCGAAAACTGCGCAAAAAGCGTCGACTCCTTGCGGATGCGCAAGCTCTCTTCTCTCGTCTGAAGAGCCGAAAGCGTAAAGAAAACGATACCGGCGGTGATCGCGTTAATGAGCACGATCGTGAAAAGAAACTTGGCGCGAAGACCCCAGAGCCGCACGGTCAAAACGCCGGGCAACGCACGCTGGCCTTTCTCATGGATCTTTCGCCAGAACCGCAACGCCACGGCCAATAGAATGAGAAACAACAGCCCGGACGCCGCAGCGGTCAGCAAAAAGCTCCGGACCCCTCGTGCATCAAACCGATAGAGGATGCCGTACTGTCCCGCCGGAATGAGCACCTGGACTTCAAAACCGCTGAGATAGAGCGTCGGCTCATCTTTGGCGAGGTCACGAATCCGCTGTGGATCGGAGATCCCTTTCGGGGTCGGCGTTGCCGGCTCCGCTCCGGGGCGGATGACCTCGGACGAATCAAAGAGGATGATCCCGTTCTGCGCCGAAGAAAGAACCTGAATCGAGCTCAGGTCCGGGGTCTCCGCGAGCTGCTTAACAATGCCCGGAACGAACTGTTCGGCGTAGAAGAAGTAGTACGTGGACTGGAAAAGCCCGAGCACCGTGGCGTGAGTGGACTGAACCTGCTTCAACGTGGTCGACGCATACTCAGATAGGCGGCGCTCCTTGAGCGCACTCAGCCCCCAGGCACAGGCCACGGCGAGCCCGAGCGCAAGGATCGGCCCGCGCAGCGAGGCTCCCCGCGTGGAGGGGGGCGAGATTTGACGTCCACCGAAACCTTTCATTCAAGGTAAAGTATAGCGATGAAGTCCGGTCTTCCCCAAGCGCATACCCTGATTCCCGTCCCGGCCGCGCTCGAACCGCGGGTGGTTTTTGAGGACACTCACCTGCTCGTCATCGAAAAGCCGGCCGGTCTACTGAGCCAGGGTGAAATCCAGGGCGATCCCAACCTCGTAGACTGGTGCCGTCAACGCTTTGGCCGTCCCTACGTGGGACTCGTCCACCGCCTCGACCGCAATACGAGCGGCCTGATGGTCGTTGCCAAAAGGACCAAATCGGCCAATCGCCTGACTGACGCGCTTCAGGCGGGGCTGGTTCAGCGCACTTACTTGGCCTGGCTGACGGGCGCATTCACGGGGAACGCCCGTTGGAAGCATTACTTGGTGAAAGATGAGAGCAAAAATACAGTGCGAGCCTCAAAGGAGTCTCGGGCCGGAGCCAAAGAAGCGATTCTCAACGTCCGTGCGGTAGGGCGTGGAGAACTCGACGGCCATGTGCTGACGCTGGCTGAGTTCACGCTCGAGACCGGCCGCTCCCATCAGATTCGTGCGCAAGCCGCCTTCGAAGGATACCCTCTCCTCGGCGACCTGAAGTACGGAGGACGAGCGAACGAAACCCTCCATCGCGCCTTCGGTCGGCATGCGCTTCACTCGGCAAGGCTCGAATTCCCGCATCCGATGGGAGGCGCGCCGATGAATTTCGAATCCGCGCTCCCGGCCGATATGGCCAAACTCCGGCGCTGAACTTCATCCCTACTCGGCGATCAGAATCCAGCCCTTCAGGTAGTCCGCCTCGAGATCCCCTTCTTGGACCGGAAAACTTTCGGGAAGCCGGATCTCGCGCAGTTCGCGAAAGGATCGGCCGCAGGTTTTGGCCGCGAGCTGGATCTCCCGACGGTAAGTCGCCCGCGTGACCTTTGCGGAATTGATCGAGGTCACGAGAAATCCGCCCGGGTTGAGGAGCTCCATCGCCAAGCGATGCAGGCGTTCAAGATCCTTGGTGGTGGAGAAGGTCCCCTTCTTCCCTCGCGAGAAGGAGGGCGGGTCCAGAATCACGCAGTCAAACCGCGCTCCGTCGCGCTTCAGTCGCGGCAGCCACTCAAAGACATCGCCGAAAATGAAGCGCGCGCGCTCGCCTTGAAGCCCGTTCAACGCCCAGTTTTCTTCCGCCCAAGCGAGGGTGGGCTTGGAAAGATCCAAAGTCGTGACGTGAGCGGCGCCTCCACGTCCTGCCGCAACCGAGAGCGAACCTGTATAGGCAAAAGTATTGAGCACGCGAAGGTCGCGCATGTTTTCCATGAGCCACTGGCGAAGGGGCGCATGATCAAGAAACAAACCCGGATGTTTGGTCGCAAGGAAGCGAATCCGAAACCGCAAATCGCCGGGCTCTTCCGCAACGAGCCCCTCCGCCGGAGGCTCGCCAAAAAGCGTACGCGGCTCGGCCGGCACGCCTCGACGCGGGCGTGGTAGAAACACGGCGAATCGGTACCCTTTCTGCCGTAGGAAATCCGGAATCGCCGAAGGCAGCTCACGGCCTGACTCCCCTTCCCATTCCACGACCCATGCGCCATCGCCAAACGACTCGATCGCGAAATCCGCGAGTGGACCAGCGCCACCTTCGCCCGGACCATGAAACACTCGAAGAGCAAAGCGCGGCAACGAGTGCTCGCTCGCGAAGGCCTCAGGGTTCGCTTTGCGGCGAGCCATCCAGGCTCGCTCTAAAATTTCTTTCACGGAACCTCCAGGCGCGCCGTCACATCGAACCAATCCTGCGGCAGCGCGGCCTCAAAGACCGACTCGCCCGGAAGCTCCAGGCGTTCCGCATGAAGGAAGAGACGCGCGAGCCCGAGCCGCTTACCGCTCTCGGAGACGGCTTCGTTCGGACCGCAGTACTCTCGATCGCCGGCGATGGGAAAGCCCGCCTCATCCAGATGAATTCGAATCTGGTGACGACGTCCACTCTGCGGACGCGCGCGTCCTTCGAAGATCGACCAACCCGAAAAGCGGCGCAGCACTTCGAACTGCGTTTTGCTTGGCTTGCCACCAATCGGCGAGCTCGCCCGGAAGGTCGGAAATCCAGGCTCCCCGCCGGCAAGGAATCGGTACTGCTTTTTGACTTCGTGGCGCTCAAACCAGCCGTTGGCCTCGGCGTGCGCCTCCGCGGTCCGCGCGAAGACGAGCACCCCCGAAGTCCCACGGTCTAGGCGATGGACGATCCAGGCTTTACCCAGTTCACGATTGACCCATTCCGAAAGGACAGGAACTCCATCGGACTTTTCGGGCAATCCCCCGGAGCGACCCGGAATCGTGAGCCAACCCGAGGGCTTGTTCACCGCCCAAAACTTCTCCGAAGCCCCAATCAGTGATGGTCCATGCGAGAGCGTGTTTCCGGGGGCGGAGGGGTTCATGATAGGAAGACTTACCATGAAACGCTTCCTCATCGGACTGCTCATGTTCACGATCCTCTCGGTTGGCGGCTGCCTCTGGCTCGCTCGTGGGCCCGACTTCCCGGTCTACTTTGAGCGGGTCGTCGAGACGCATGAACCGCCCGCGCGCATCCAGCGATCCCTCGAACGCTACCGAAGCTGGCCGCAGTGGCATCACTTCACGAGCGACGTCTCCATTGTCGGCAAACCCACGACCGAGCTTCCCCAAGTCGGCGACGAGCTCGTCCTTACCCTCGTTCCCCGAGGCCACGCCTGGAGGCAGTACACGATCTCCACGCAGGTGGAGGAATGGGACCCTGCGCGTAAAATTCGCCTGCGTCTGGTGAAAGACGGAAAGGGCAAAGTCAGCGCAATGTTCTCGGACCTGTCGTGGAGCATCTCGATCGAACCCGCGGAACTCGGCGGCACGCGCGTGCGCGGAGAACTTCGGGCTCAGACCGCCAGCGGCCGCGCGCGCTTCTTTTCAAGAATCTCGGAGCGCATTCTTCTTAACCAGGTTTTCTACCCGGACCTACAGAAGATGATCGGCGAGCGGAGTTCGATCGGTGTGGATCTCAGTCCGCGCTGAGCGCTGCACTCTGCAAGAACTCCAACAGCCGTCTCCGACTTCGACGCTGCATATAAGACAGCTCTCATCCGCATTCGCGAGCGTATTTCGAATCGATATATTTTTTTGTAACCGTATTTAGATCGCAATGGTCACTCCGATACTAGGGGTGATGAAGGTTGGATTGAGCAAGTAAACTCTCGGATAGCCACGCGTGCGCGTGGTCATCACTGAACGGTGCTTGGACGCAATCCTACTCCCTCATCGTCTCCTACAGGGAGTGCGTGCGTGTCACTTACTGAGCAAGAAATTTCTGACTTCAAAACGGAAGCTCTCGAACTCCTCGACGTTGCTGAGAAATCCTTGCTCTCGCTGGATCAAGGCGGAACGCTTTGCCAAGGCTACGACATCATCTTCCGCAGCTTTCACAACCTGAAAGGCGGAGCGGGCATGATGGAGATGGAGCAACTCCAATCGCATACACACGAGCTGGAAAGCACCCTCCTCCCTTTCAAAGGCTTAAGCTCGATGCCGAAGGGCCACGTGAGTTATTTTCTCCGTGGGATTGATGCGGCTCGCAACATCCTGGAAGGCCGTAGTGTCGAATTTTGCTACAACGTTGCTCCGCCAGCAGAAGCTCAAGCGACCCCGCCCACGCCATCGTCCACTCCTCCTTCTGCGGTGGTGTCGGACGAAGCACTGAGCGAATTCGTCGATGAGTGCGAGGAAATTATTGAGCGCCTTTCCAAGGACTTACGCGAGCTCGAAACAGGCGACGTCAAAAAGAACCTGATCGACCAGATCTACCGAGATGCTCACTCCCTTAAGGGTGGCGCATATCTTTTTGCCTACAAGGGATTGGGCGATCTCGCCCACGCAATGGAATCCGCGCTCGAGCCAGTTCGCGCAGAGACTCATCAGATCTCGCATGAGTTTATTGACGGTCTATTCAAGTGCGTGAAGCTGATGGAAATCGAGCTCCGGAGCATCCAAAACAAATCTCCGAACGAAAAACTTTCGCGCATCATCCCGGCGATGTGCCAAGCACTCGGCACGTTTGCCAAAAATCTGGTTCCCGTAGCGAAACCCTCGCCCCAAGAAACCTCGAAAGTGGCCAACGAAGATAAGCTCACCCCTGCTCTTCCTGCCACCCCTACTGTCAGCGCTGCACCCGACGAGGCGTCCGCGTCAATTCGCGTTCCCGTTGCGCTCCTCGACCGCCTGATGACCCTGATGGGAGAAATGGTGCTCGTCAGAAACCAGGTTCTTCAATTCTCCACCCAGTCAGAGGATTTAGATTTTCATAACTTGAGCCAACGCCTCAATGTCGTCACGAGTGAGATCCAGGAAGAGATGATGAAGACCCGGATGCAGCCCATCGGCAACGTCCTGGCAAAATTCCATCGTGTCGTGCGCGACCTTTCCCAAGAGCTCGGCAAAAAAATCGCACTCTCGCTTGCGGGAGCCGAGACGGAATTGGATAAATCGCTGCTCGAAGCGATTAAGGACCCACTCACCCATATTATCCGCAACTCCTGCGACCATGGGATCGAAGCCCCGGAGACGCGTCTCGCCGCGGGCAAGCCGGAAGTGGGCGCTATCTCAGTGAAATCGTACCATGAGGGCGGACAAGTCGTGATTGAGGTCACGGACGACGGCAAAGGGCTCGATCGCGACGCCCTCATCCGTAAAGCTTTGGAAAAGTCCCTCATTACCGAGAGTCAAGCCTCGCAGCTCAGCGACA
>JBEIOW010000087.1:0-7233 GCA_040377385.1 Bacteriovoracaceae bacterium
GAGCGTACGGCGCTCAAAACAGGCTTAGGCATGAGATTGCGACTCTGGGCCTGAAAGAGGAAGAAGCCGACTTTCGCCCAGTTCTTCTTTTGCAAGGCATCTGCCCAATTGGCTTTCATCCGCATTGCGCCGTCGTTGGACTTCAGCTCGAGATCGTCCCAGTCGCCTTCGGGATCGAGTTTCGTGAGGAAGACGGTATCGAGGGATTGCGGGCGCTTGGGCTCAAACTGGGGCTTCAGGCGCTTGGTGAGCGACGGGTTGTCGAGGAAGTACGGCTCTGAAATTGAGGCGTAGCTCTCGTCGTCGATCGCGAAACGCGACGCGATCTCAAAGGCTTTCGTTCGCATTTCTTGCCCTTTCTCTTCGAAAGGGATCACCAGCTTGCGAACCGTGTCTTCGTAGGCAGTGAGGTCAGCCTCCGGAAGATCTTTCGGCGCGGGCAGACCTTGGATGCCTTTGGCGAGATCGATGTAGACGCCGCCCATCTCATTCAGAACATGTGCGCGAACACGGGACCAGGGTAGCTTCATCGCCTTGGTGGCCGTGAGCTCGAGTTCTTTGATCACTTCCACTCGGCGGGCGATCCATTTCGGATTCGCGCGAAGCGGGGCAACCCCAGGCAGATCGGCTCGATTGAGCTGCATGGCCTTGGGAATAGACTGCGAAATTTCCGGAATCAGAGCGAAGCGGAGAAGAGGATCGATCTCCTCCCAGTTGCCCGCGACTTGGCGGATGATGTTCAAGCGATTGTGGAACGAAAGCGGCTTAGAGTTCCCCAGCGCGGCGATCGCCCAGAGCGTGCGATTGGCTTCGATGCCTTTGCGGGCTTTCTCGTAAGCATCCTTGATACCTTCTTCGCTTAGACTGCGGGACGCGATGGCGAGCAGGGCCTGGTACTTATCGCAGAGGGACTCATTGGATGGCGTGCAGACGGCTTTTTGGGTGAGCGTATCCCGGAATTCCGCTTGATCGCCGGAGAGCCACGCGAGTACCAGGGTTTTTTCGCGGATGGGTTCATCGCCTTTGCGTTCCTTTTCCTGGGTGAGGGAAGGGAGCCGCAGATACTGTTTGTAATCCCTAGAGGCGTCGCCGAACTGATACCGATCTTCCGCGATCGAGGCGCGGTTCAGAAGCGCTGCGCGCACGCTGTCGGCTTTCGGTGCTTCCTGGATCAAGCGAGTGAAGTATTGCGCGGCTTTGTCCTGATCCTTGAGGGAGAGCGCCGCGGATCCCGCCATGAAGAGCGCGTCGGGGAAGCGCTCGGACTTGCCGTAACGGACCAGGAACTTGTCGGCTCGGCTGAGGGCTCCAGGGTAGTCCTTCTTCTGGAAGAACGATTCGATGGTTTTGTAATAGGCGTCCGCCGCAGTCGCGAAGAGTCGCTTGTCGAATTCGGTCGTCTTCCAGGCCTTCACCTTCATGAAGTCCGTCGCGAGCTCATGGAGCTTCTCCCAGTCCTGACTCGCCAGATAGGAGTCCAGCACGAGAGCGGCGGAAGGTATGGCGAACTTCGAAACCGGATGGTCTTCGGCGAACTCCTGAAGTCGGATCACCGCCGGAAGCACGTGGCCCTGAGCGTAGAGCGAGCGGCTCGCTTCGAAGGAAAAGTTCTCGATGGGGTCATTGGTTTTCTTTACGTGCGTATCCACCCAAGTGATCCATTCGCCAAGGGAAGGTTCTAGGGGCTTGAGCTGGGTGCTCTGCAGAGACTTCGCCTCGATCGTCAGCGGGATCAGCGCACGGGCACGGAGCGTTTCGTACCGTGCGCCGATGGCCTTCAGGCTTGCGTCCGCGACGGTGGCTTGGCCCTTAGCTTTTGCGTCCCAGGTGCCATGAGTGACGACCCAGCGATAGTGGGTGGTGGCTTGCTCGTAGTCCTTGATCTCAAACAGGGTCTCGGCGAGGTTGTAGTGCACGCGGGGAATCCGCGGATCCGTCTCGGCGACAAGCTTGGTGAACGAGTCGTAGATTCCGGCGAGCACCGTGCTGAGTTTGGACACGTCATCGGCGGCTTTATTCTTCACGATGATCTGCTGGAGCTCATCGGCCGTATCGAGGATCAGTTTTTGAGCCTTCGGCCAAGATTCGATCGTCGGATACTTGCGATAAAGCGTGATCATGTCGCCGGCGGTTTCTTGGACCTGCGTATAGCGGCGGCGACCCACTTGAAACTCGAAAATCGTGATCAGGATGTCGAGGACCTCGGGACGCCGAGACTCCTCCTTCATCACGATGTCTTTGAACCGCATCAGATCCTGTTCGTGACCATGCGAGCGCAGAAGCTTGGTATAGCGCGCGAGCATCTTGCCCAGAGAGGGGCCTGATTCGAGCTTTCGGAACCAAGGCAGCGCCTCGCCGACCGCGAACTGCTCCATCTTCTGCTCGTAGCCTTCGAGGAAAAAGACGGTCGAGTCGAGCAGCATGTTCTCGCGGAATGATTCGTCAGACACCGCGAGTACGCCTTTAGGTTCAAGCGTGCGCCGAGTATTGTAGTAGCTGACCTGCTTCTCCGCGTAGGCGAGCGCGGAAGGGATCTGCTTCAAATTGTAGTGAGACCAGGCGAGCTTGTAGAGCGCGAACGGGAATTTCGGATCTTCTGGGTGCTTCTCTACCTCGCGCAAGTAGGTGATTGCCTTCTCGTGTTGATTGTCGCCAATCGCAAAATCCGCAAGGGACATGTAGGCCGCGGTACATTGCTCGGCTTCTGGGAAATTCTTTACGAGGTGAAGAAAGTCCTTGGTCGCGGCGATCTTGTTTTCAATTTCTTCGTAGGACTTGCCGCGGAGAAAGTAGGCGACTTGAATCTCTTCGTAGTTCGGATACTTGGCGATGAGTTCAGTAAGTGTCTTGATCGCGCCGGCCATGTCCTGCTTGTAGGCGGCCATGTTGGATGACTTGCCGCCGCGCTGAGCGGATCCATGGGCGAGGCGGAAGCGGATGGATGCCTTCTGGTTTTGCAGCTCGGCGAGCTTAGCGAGTAGGGTAGGCTCCTGACGCTTGCCTCGGTACTTCTTGAGAAGGCCTTGCAGCTTTTGGATCGAGGATTCCTGGGCCTCGAGCGCAGCTCGGTCGACGTCACGCTCGTAGGATTCTTGGTTTGCGCTCGCCTTTCTGACTTGGATCGTCTCGGCGGTATTGGGGGCGAGCTCCTGCGCCTTACTGACCTCGGTCTCTGCGGCTCCGAGATCTGGGCTTCGGGAGAGAAGACCGAGGAGGAGGGCCGAAACCGTCAGGCTGCGCGTAATGAAGCTCATTAGCTTTTATTCGGGTTTTACGACCGCCAGCTTGAAGTCCGTATAGCCATTCACGGCGGCCGTCGCCAGGATCGACTTGATAGTCGTGTAAGGGACTCGCTGGTCGGCGATGATGATGATTTTTGGGTCGATCTTCACGTCGGCGTTCCCCTGGGCGATCAAAATTTGACGCTTCCGTTCTTTTTCCAGAGAAGCTCCGAGCGACTTCGAGGCGTGGTTTCCGAGCAGGTCGGCGGTATCGAACTGGAATTTAGTCAGGGTCGCGATGGGTTGTCCTTCAACGGAAATGGAGTTTTCCGTGACTTCGAGTTTGAGCGCTTCGACTTGCGTATCGGCCGCCTGAGCGGAAGGAAGCATCATCCCCTTGGGAGGATTCACGCTGATTCCAGTGGCGTAGCTCTTCAGCAAGAAGACGAGCAGGATCGTGAAGATGTCCGCCATCGAGGTGATCTGGAGTTCCATTTCGCCGCTCATCGCCGAGCGTTTACCGAACATCTTCTTCTTAAACATCTTAGAACCCACCTAGGAGGATGAGAGGGAGAGTCTTTTTGGTGACTTCCATCGTCTTGATCACGTGATTGTATTCGACCAGATCTTGAGCTTGCAGCGTGGTCGCGCTGAGTTCCGGCCAGCGCTTCTTGATATCCTCAAGCTGTGCGGTCAGCGCGGGATAGTCCCAGCTCCCATCCTTCGTGGCGGCGAGAGTCCAGGTCCGGTTCTCTTTGCCTTGGATCTTCACTTCGACGGAGAAGTCCTTACGAAGCTCCACGGCAACGTGCACGGGCGGAGGCGTTGCGGACGCCTGTTGTGCGCCGGCAGCCGCGACCCCGGCATCGAAGATGCCGATCGAGAGGAAGGACGCTGTCGCGAGCATGAAGGCGATCAGAACCGTGAAGCAGTCGATGATGGACGCTAAGTTAAGCTCAAAGTCCTGGTGAGGAGTGCCGCGATGGCCTCCGCCAAATCCGCCTCCGAAACCGCCGCCTCCGCTGCTCATGCGGCCTTCCGAGAGTGTCCGGCGCCGTTGCTTGCGACTTTCACTCCGTCGAACTCTTCGCGATCGCCTTCATCGTCGGCCTTGCCGAAAGTATTGCGAGGATTCAGCGCTTCGCTTTCCGCAGCGTAGTAACGCTGTTTGAGGATGTCGAGCGTCATGACCGCGGCGTGGTCCACGTCGGCGATCAGTTTGTTCGAGCGATTGATCAGGAAGCTGAAGGCCACCATACAAGGAATAGCGACGCCGAGACCCATCATCGTGGCGTTCATCGCCGTCGAGATACCAGCGGCGAGGAGTGCAGATTTTTGCTGGGCATCCGCGTGACCGACGGCTTCGAAGGAGTGAATCAGACCGGCGATGGTGCCGAAGAGGCCGAGTAGGGTCGCGACGTTAGCGATCGTGGCCAGGAACGAGGTCCGGCGTGAGATCGCTTGCGTGGCTTCACCGACGGCGAGCATGAGACCGTTCTCGATCAGATTGTCCGGCTGATGCGCGCGGAGAAGGGCCTGCTTGGCGACCTTGGCTTGCGGCTTCAATGGATGCTTATCGCAGGTCGCGATGGCTTCCCCAATCCGACCGGCCATGACGAGCTCAGTGAGCTTTTCAAAAAAGCCTTCTGCGTTTTTGATCGGATAGACGACGAAGAGCGCTCGGCAACGTTCGGCGATGATCGCGACTGCGATACCTCCCGCCGCAATCAATGGTGCCACGTGTAGGATGTTGTTCTTGATGAAATCGAAGAAGTTCATAGTTCCCCCTGAGTCTTTCCCTTAATTGAGATTAGCCGGTTGATAATCCACGTAGAGGCTGTCGCCCTGTTGGAAGCTGAGCACCACGTCGTAGTCCGTGATGGTGAGAATCTTTCCCGAAATCGAGTATTGGGTCGTCGTCAACGTGTCCCGGCCACCGCCGGAACGGATGATCTGCACGATCATGTTGTCGGCGGCCGTTGGTTCGCGTTCGAGCGTGAACTTGGACTTATTGGCGACCAGCGCCGTACCGATTGCGTCGAGCAGCGGCGTGTAGTCATTGGAATTGATTTCCATGTTGAGCGAACCGCTGCCCACGACGGCCGTCGAGAGCTCCATATACCGATCGCCGCGGTCCACGGAGTTCTGAACATAGAGGCCGACGTTGGAGTCTTCCGTGTTGCGGAGGGCTTGGAGTGCGTTCACGGAGGCGAGCGTTTTTGGCACAATCGCGGCGACGGAGTAATTAGGATTTCCCGTCGAACCGCTGCCATCGAGCGTCTGGAAGAATGTATCGAGCTGATCTTTGACGCTCGAGCCGTCACCGGTCACCGCGATGAGCTTGGCGTCCACAGGGCAGATCGTTACCGTGCGGGTGCCTTCGCCAGGGTAGGTTTTAGCCGTACAGCTCGTGCCTTGCGTGCCGTAGGAACACGACCCGCCCGCGCAGCAGACGGAGCCAGGGTTGGTGAGGCCAGCAGCGGGGTTAAGTGCGTTAAGGGTGGCACCGTCGCACTTATAGTAGCTCCAAGGCGTATGCGTGGTTTGCTCGCCCGCGGGAGGAGTTGATTGCGTCTGATCGTCTTCGTCCGAGACAAAGACGATCATGCGCGTGGAGTCGGCACGGAAGAGCGCCGTCGCGGTGGATTCGTTCTGAGAAAGCAGTTCGAGAACGGACTGAAAGCCGCGCTCCGATCCGTGGCCCGCGCTGCCGGCAGTCGCGTTCACTCGGAATGCATCATTCAAAGTGACGGCGTTCGCGCCCAAAGTTTCGATAATCGCTTCGCCTGAGCGAACCGTATCGTTCAGAACGGTGTTCACGCACTGGGTAACGCTCGTTTCGGCGCCTTGTGGGCGCAGGCAGCGCTCAGCGCCGGTATTGGCACCCGTGTCGTCGCGGGTGCGGCAGTTAGGGGTTCCACCGAAGAAGTGGCGGGTAGGGAAGTCTTCCACGCAGAGCGCGGCGACTGGGCCGTCGTGGAGTCCGGGGAGGAGACGCGCAAACGTCACCGTAGGATCGGCCGAGCCGTATGCAGTCCAGGCAGGCACGAGTTCCCAGAATTTCAGGCCGCCCGCGCGGAAGCGGTCAGTGCCGGTATTGAAGAGGTCGGGTGCCCAAGACGGATTCGGGTAGGTCGCGCGACCAGCCGCGTACGCGGAGTTATAGCTCGCCGTACCGCCGATCGTGCGGTTCAGGAAATGTTGATAGGAAGGATGCGCGAGGTAGGTATCGGTAGTGATCACGGCGACGCGGATGTCCCACGTCGGCTGCATATACTTGTTGGCGAAGGCCGTGAACGCATCCCGAATCTTCTGCTGAGAGACGTCCATGCTCGCCGAATTGTCGACGACCCAAAGCATGTCGATCTTGGTATTGATCTCTTGCGTGAGGCCGTAAGACTCCTTCTGTTGCGTATATCGGAACGAGTCGCTGAGCTGGCCGGTGCAAGCGGTGAAGGCGAGCGGAAGGCAAGCGAGTGCGGTGGACGCACGGCTGCTTCGGCTGAAGAGCTTCGTTTCAAGCTGGTTTTTGTCTTTCATGACCATAACCGTGCCTATTCTCCGTTGCAGACTTTCACCGGTTCGCGAAACTTCCCGCGGCCGATCTACCATCCTCAAACTTCTCAGTTCACTTCTTGCCGGACGCTACCTGGGTGCCAGCCGTGCGACGATCGCAGGCGGGGCGTTCGCTTTTCTCGAGCCAGCCGCTGTAGAGAACGAGATCCGCCTGGTCGGCGAGCTCCCGCGCCATCTCGGCTTCCACGGATTCCGTCACGTCGGCGCCATCCGCGCCCGCAGACCACCGACCCGCTTTGCCCTTGGCGCCCTTGCGCTTAGCGAGTTGCTCGTCGTCCGAGCCAAGCGCGGCCATGAAGTCATCCTTGGGAATTTTGCATTCTTCCGAGCACTGCTCTTTACCGAGGCAGTAGCGGACGGTGATCTTCGCGCCGGGGCCGGCGAGAGGTCCGATGACGACGCCTTTTTTGGTCCACTCGTGTTTCACCGGAGTCCC
>JBEIOW010000079.1:0-7563 GCA_040377385.1 Bacteriovoracaceae bacterium
ATGGGCGTCACGCGAAAGCGCAAGCTCGCAATCGCCGAGCGCTCGTACCGCCTTCTCACCGAGAAGTACGGCGTCGTGCCTGAGGACATCTACTGGGACCCGCTCGTCTTTCCGTGCGGAACGGGCGATGAGCAATACGTCGGTTCGGCCGTCGAGACCATCGAGGGCATCCGCTTGATCAAGGAGCGCTTTCCGCGAACCAAAACCGTCCTCGGTATTTCCAACGTCAGCTTCGGACTCCCTTCCGCCGGACGCGAAGTGCTCAATTCAGTTTTTCTCTACCACTGCGTGCAGTCGGGCTTGGATCTGGCGATCGTCAACCCGGAGAAGCTCGTCCGTTACGCCTCCATCCCCGACGAGGAGCGGAAGCTTTCGGAAAACCTCCTCTGGAATCGCGGGCCGGACCCCGTCGCCGCCTTCGCCGCACATTTCCGCGAGAAGAAAGAAGTGCGGGCTGAGAATCAGCAACGCTTGCCGCTCCTGGAGCGGCTCCCTCGCTACATCATCGAAGGCTCCAAGGATGGCCTGAAAGCCGATCTCGACGAAGCTCTCAAATCACTCAAGCCGCTCGAAATCATCAATGGTCCTCTCATGAAGGGCATGGATGAAGTGGGTCGTCTCTTCAACCAGAACCAGCTGATCGTCGCCGAAGTCCTTCAAAGCGCCGAGGCGATGAAAGCGGCTGTCGCCCATCTTGAGCCCTTCCTGGAAAAGAACGAGACCTCGACTCGCGGAAAGATAATCCTCGCGACCGTCAAAGGTGACGTGCACGACATCGGTAAAAACTTGGTCGAGATCATTCTTTCGAACAACGGCTTCCAGGTCGTCAACCTCGGGATCCGCGTTCCGCCTGAGCAACTCATCGAAGCCATTCGCAAACACCGACCAGACATGATCGGGCTCTCCGGCCTCCTCGTGAAGTCCGCGCAGCAAATGGTCCTCACCGCGGATGACTTCGCCAAAGCAGGAATTACGACTCCCGTTCTCGTAGGCGGAGCCGCACTGTCGCAGAACTTCGTCGATAAGCAGATCTCCAAAGCCTACACAACCGGTACCGTGGCCTACGCGCAAGACGCGATGACGGGGCTGGAACTAGCCAAGACGATCGTTGATCCGGAAAAATTCGTAAAATTCAAAGATGAACAAGACGCGCGCCGAAAAGCGATCGAGGCACAGGCCCCACGCATCGTCAGAGCCGAGGCGCCCGAAAGCCGTGAGCGCGCAAAGTCGATTTCCATTCTGACCGAACTTCCCGCGCCTCCTGATCTCGCACGACACGTCATTCGAAATGCCGCGCTCGAGCAGATCTGGAAATATGTCAACCCGCTCATGCTCTACGGACGGCATCTCGGGATCAAGGGCGGGGTCGTGCGGAAGCTCGAACAGACGAACTCCAGCGCGGAAGTCGCGCGCGAACTCGCCGCATCTGAGCCCAAAGCCTACGCCATCTGGCGTGCAGTTCAGGAAGTGAAAGAGGAGTATCTCGCGACCGAGATTCTCTCGCCTAAAGCGATCTATCGATACATTCCCGCGCAAAGCGAGGGTAACTCGCTCTGGCTCCGCCCCGAAGGTGCCGTCGCGCCCGTCAAGCTGGACTTTCCGCGCCAGCGAAAAGAAGACGGACTTTGCCTGGCGGATTATGCCCACCCTGCCTGAACAGCGCGTGGCGAATACCCGGACACCGTCGCGATGTTCATCACGAGTGTCGGAAAAGGGGTGCGCGAGCTGTCCGAATCCCTCAAAAATCGCGGGGATTATCTCAAAAGCCATATCCTGCAAGCGCTCGCGATCGAAACCGCCGAGGCCTATGCCGAATTTCTGCACTCGCAAATCCGCCGCGGCTGGGGGTGGGCCGATCCCGTCGGCATGACCATGATGGAGCGATTCCAAGCCAAGTACCAGGGCAAGCGCTACTCCTTTGGCTACCCGGCGTGCCCGCGCCTGGACGATCAACGAATTCTCTTCGATCTTCTCCAACCGGAGGAGATTGGCGTTCAACTCACGGACGGCTTCATGATGGATCCCGAGGCTTCGGTCTCGGCGATTGTCTTTCACCATCCCGGTGCGACTTACTTTTCTGTTGGATCAGGAGGCAGTGATGACAACCGCCAATAAACGAGTCCCGCTCCCCTTGCCACTGGCCACGATGATCGGGAGCCTGCCGCACCACAATGCCGATGCCGCGCTTGAGGTATCGCTTCGGACGCCTCTCCCCTTCCTGCCGCAGATCCCGATCCGTAATCCAGCCGAATACATGATCGCGCAAGCGCTCGAAGGTCTCCCTGGCCTGGAAGCGGGACGCGACGGAGTCGCTAGCCTCCACGTGGACCGCTGGACTGCGGGCACACACGCCTTCAAGCAAAAGCTGAAGACGGCCTTTGCCAATGCCGCGCGCGGAGATGCCTTCGAAGAGTTTCTTCCGTCTCCCCTGGGCGCAAGCGCTTGGAAACCCTTTCTGTGGGAAATCGAGGAGCGCGGACTCAAATTCGCCAAAGCGCAGATCGCCGGGCCGCTCACCTCGCAGGCGGTGCTCCGCCTAGAGTCCGCCGACTCGGGCGCGTCCCTGCAGGAGCTCACGTCCCAAGTGTTCCGTCTCGTTCTTGCGCGCGCCACCGCCATGATCCGCGAGATCCAGCGTGCAGGCGCGCAGCCTGTCTTCTTTGTCGACGAGCCCGGCCTCTCCGCCGTGCCGCTGAAGGATCCGCGCGGACTCCTCGCCCTCCAGGAGCTACGAATCTTGATTCAGTCCCTCAAAAAGGAAGGCGCGTGGGTTGGGCTTCACTGCTGCGGCGACGCCGACTGGGGCCCCCTGCTGACGACGGCTGAGCCCGACTTTCTTTCGATCGACTGCGATCGATCACTCTCCAGCCTTCTTTCGGAGCCTGATGTCGTGAAGACCTTCTTGGCCAGCGGCGGCCGACTCGCTCTGGGCCTCATCCCAACTCAAACGGGGTCTTTTCACGCGTCGAGCTTTGATGCCTCGGCCGCCAAGAAAACCGTGCGCGAAATGCTCGCTGAAAAACTCGGGAAGACTCTAGAAGAAGCGGAGAGCTATCTGCGCGAAGCAATTTACACGCCTGCGTGCGGACTCGCGTTTCATTCGCCCGAAGATGTCGAATCCGTCCTCACCGCCCTCGAAGCGCTCACTCCTTCTCACTGAGACCCAGCCGAATCTCCGCTTTCGGGACCTGGGTCCAATCGAGCGGGAATTTCTGTTCTTTTAGCTCGCAATCGCGCCACGCCCGGTAAGCGCCGCCCTCGGCGAGCAGATCATCAGACGCAGAACCATCGTTAGGTCCCGCGAGGATTTTATGGATCCGCGGCGGAGAAGTGAGCTCAACCACCAAGCGCTGTGAGGCGCCCGCCGTGTGACGCCAAGGATAGGCCGCGCCGGGCTCATTCGCACGCAGTGATCCTGGATTCACCGTATGCTCATCCCCGGGAGTAGGAAGCGCTTCGCGCGGCCCCGAAGGAATAGCGCCGGATAGCCGATCAAACGGCGCACGATGCAGTTCGCCCCAAGGCTTGCGGTCGCGTTCTTCGTCCTTTCTCGCCATCTCGAGCGCTTTCTCGATCTCCTCGTTTGCGCTCCAATCCTCGCGTTGCTCCATGCCAGAGATCACGCGGTAAAAATACGAGAAGCTGCCATCAAACTCCCTGAGCAATGCCTCCATCCAGCTCCGGTAATGTCCACAGCGAACGCAATCGAGCGTCGCTTGTCCAACCGCTTCCAAGGGATGCCCGAGACGCTCGGCCAGCTGCGGGAGCGCAAATCGCGCGTCGACCACTTCCACATCGCATTGAGCGCGCCGAATGGAATCCAGATCGTGCCGCGGACGCGCCTGCAGGAGTTCGTGAATGCGGTTTGCGCGAAGGGAGGTCGCGTAGGCGTGTCCGAGCGGGGCTTGGCGCGCATCGTCCTGGAAGTGGCGGTTGTTGGCGGTCGCAATCCAGCCGCGCGCAGGATTCTTGAGCTGCGGCATACGTTCTTCGGGAACGCTCTCCGTCGGGTCGCCGCCCCAGTTGGGCACTCGCCCAAAAGCGCGATACGCGATCTTCCCGCGCGTATCCGCAAAAACAAAGTTGAACGCCGGCAGCTCGACGCGCGAAAGCACCTCATCCATCGCATCGACTGAACCGACTTCCATCAGCTCAAGAAATGCCTCAATCCGTTTTCCCGTCAGATCAAGCCCGCTCCAATGGAGGACCCACTCCTGTCCCGCCGGTGCCTGAATCGGCAAGAGTGGGCGACGCGCGCCACCGGGCAACGTCGTCCAGTCCGAAGTCCGGAAGAAAAACGGCAGAACCAAGCCCCCTATCCGAAACGCGAGCACTGGACGCACGCGCTCACGCCCGGGATCGATCTGTTCTGCGGGTATCGCCTGCGCGCGCCCCACGCTTAAGTAGGAGTTAGTGAGTCCCCAAGCCACATTGCGGTTGGCCCCACTCACGATCACGGGAGCACCCGCCAGACTCGCGCCCATCGCATCCCAGCCGGGCGCTTCGATGTGGGCCCAGAACCAAAAGGCAGGACGCTTCAAATCCAGATGCGGATCGTTTGCGAGCCACGCTTTGCCGCTCGCGCTCTTCTTCGGAGCCAACACCCAGCTATTGCTCCCGATCGCATCACTTTCCGAAAGCAGCTTAGGCCAGGCGCGCTCAAGCTCAGCCCCCGCCAGCATCCGCAGTGAGGCGTCGGGCTCCGCGCGCGCCGACGCCGGCTCAGCTCCAGCGCCCGACCCTTCGAGCGCGGAGACGATGGCCGTATCCCATGGCAGGCCCGCATCCGTGAACGTTTCGGGGGTAGTTCCGGGAAAACGCTGCATTCGATTCGCATGGCTGACGTCGGTCTCAAAACTCCGTCGCGATTGATCGAATGACTGGATCAACAGAACCGTCAGCGTATCCTGCGGCCGCCAAGGGTCCGGCTCAAAGCGCCACTCTTTCCACTCGGGCGCCGATCGCGCCTCTTCGGTTTGAAGTCCACGATTGACCCCCGTGGAATAGGCCACGAGCTTGAGGCGAGCCGCTTCAGACATCCCTTCGAAGATTTCACGCGCCTTTTCGGCCAAGCGAAGATGCCGCACAAAAAAATCTTGCCTGAGTGCATCGATTCCGTAGATCTCCGCGCGACGGCCCTCGCCCGCTCGGCGAAGGTAGTCCATCTGCCAAGCACGATAGCGGGCATGCAAGTAACCGAGGCAAGCGTAGGCGACCTCGTTGGTGCGGGCACGAGCATGCGGAACCCCTTCTCCGTCCTGCCAGAAGTCACAGTGGCTCTCGTGAATCCTTGCCTCGAGCGCCCGTTCGCTTTCGGTCAGCGCAGCATCCCCAACCCGTGGACTCAGGCGTGAATAGGCGCCCTGATAGAGGCCCAGCGGAGCCAGCACGAGAAAGGCGACCAAGAGGGCCCAGAAACCGGCTCGGTTCCGGTTCTGCACGACGACTACGGGCGAAGAATTCATGCCCGAGAGTGTCCCATCCCTTTCGTTCCCTGAAAAGCCCCGCTATCCTGGGAGTCCTATGCCCAATTCTCTCGACCCACGCCTTTTCGCCGAACTAGAAGCCCGCGGACTCGTCAAGCAGACCACGGACCCCGAGCTTCCCAATACGCTCGCGCGCGAGAAGCTCACGCTCTATGCGGGATTTGACCCGACCGCCGACAGTCTGCACGTCGGGCACATGTTGCCGCTGATCGCGCTCCGCCGCTTCCAGAAGGCAGGTCACCGTGTGATCGCTGTCCTGGGCGGCGCGACCGGAATGATCGGCGACCCAAGCTTCCGCGCTCAAGAACGCTCGCTGCTCACGGCCGATCAGATCGAGAGCAACGTGGCCGGCATTCGCAAGGTGATGGAGCGCTTCCTCGATCTTGATGGCCCCAACCCCGCCATCCTCCTCAACAACGCCGACTTCTACCGCGGCATGAGCTACATCGACTTTCTTCGCGACATCGGCAAGCACTTCACGATCAACCACATGCTCGCCAAAGAAAGCGTACGCGCACGCTTGGAAGACCGCGACCACGGGATCTCGTACACCGAGTTTTCCTACATGCTGCTCCAAGCTTTTGATTTCTATTCCTTGAACGTCAAAGAGGGCTGCCGCCTTCAGATCGGCGGCTCTGATCAGTGGGGCAACATCACGGCGGGCACGGAACTGATCCGCCGCATGCGTGCCCACAGCGGCGCGGCGGCGGGCGGACATCACCCGATTGCGCAGGGCGAGATCTACGGCCTCACGCTGCCACTCGTCCTCAAGTCCGACGGAACCAAGTTTGGCAAAAGCGAGAGTGGCGCGGTTTGGCTGACCGAAGACCGCACTTCGGCTTACCAGCTCTATCAGTTCTTCATCCAGACGGCCGACTCGGACGCCGGCACTTACTTGCGCTACTTCACGTTTCTGCCTATCGCGGAGATTGAGCGGCTAGAGGCCGCCATTCAGACCGCGCCCGAGAAGCGTGAAGCCCAAACGACGCTCGCGCGCGAGATGGTGCGCACGATTCACGGCGAAGAGGCTCTTCAGCGCTCTGAGGGCGCGTCCAAGGCCCTTTTTGGCACCGAAATCCGCGACCTCGACGCGCGCACCCTGAAGGACGTCTTCGCGGGAGCTCCGACGACGACCAAGCCCCGCTCCTCGCTTGCGTCTCCGGGCTGGCCGCTCATCGATGCCCTGGTCGAAAGCGGCCTGTGCGCCTCCAAGGGAGCAGCCAGAAAAGAAGTCCAAGGCGGCGGAGTTTATATCAACAACGAGCGCGTCTCGGATCCCGCGCGCGCGATCACTTCCGCGGACGTCATCGCGGGAGGCTCGCTCGTGCTCCGGCGCGGCAAAAAAACCTATCACCTGATTCAGTTCGAGAACTGAGCGATGGCGGCGCATTGCTACCTCCTCAGCACGAAACCCGAGGATGAGGCCTTCCTTCATCGCGTCGCCGAGAAAGTCGGCCTGCACTTCGCGCGCTTTGATTCAATTGGCCCCCTGGAGAGCGCCCTGACGCAGGAGGAGCTCGCGATCGTTTTCGTGAATCTGGAGACCGCGGCCGGCACGAGCGGAACGACGGCGATCAAAAACACGATCCTACGACTGCGAAAGAACGTCGAGACGCGTCGGATCTTTCTCCTGAGTGACAAAGAACTGAGTGAGCAAAGTGATCTCGCGGAGAATCTCGGTTTTGGCGCCTACTGGCAGCGACGCTACGACCCGCCTACCGAGATGCTGCTCGAACGCTTCATTCAAGCCGCGCTCCTGCCCGAGTCCGCGATCGACCTAAAGGATTACCTCCCCGTCGAAGTGAAACCCGCACGCGCCTATCTGCTTTCTTCTGATCAGCGTTACCCGCTCACGCAAGCGATCGAGAACGTCCTCATCAAGAAGGGGCTCGTCGATCGCGTCGCCCAGTCCGTCTCCGCCGCCGTGGACGAGCTTCTGATGAACGCCCTCTTTGACGCCCCACGCGGACCGGACCATCAGCCCTACCGCGCCCAAACCTCACGCTCGGAGAGTTTTTTTCTGAACGAACGAGAGGCGATCTGTGTGGAGACAGGGTTCGGGGACGGATTCGGGGTG
>JBEIOW010000515.1:0-2117 GCA_040377385.1 Bacteriovoracaceae bacterium
CCTGCAGAAGCGATCGCTCCTTGACGGATGGAGGGGAACCGCTCGATGAGCTGGCTCCCGAGGGCCGTCATCTGGTCGATGACCGCGTTTTTTCCGCTTTCGAAATCAGCAGGCTCGCGGATCTCTTCAAGGACCTGGCCACGCTCGTTCACGGCCGCGGCGGCGATCTTCGTTCCGCCAAGGTCATAGGCTAGTACGATCATGATCGGGCATGTACCATAGAAGAATGAACCACCGACATGGAAGTTCGGGTTCTTCTGCAGCTTCTTCTGCGTCTTCTACCGTGCGTTCGGGCTCTGCTCGTCGCGCGGTGAGCGAAGAACTGAGAAATCCCCTGACTGAAACGATCAGTATCGCCGTCTTCGGCGCCGCGCTCTTTATTTTCCTCGCTCTCATCAGCTACCAGCCCGGGGATCCTTCGCTCTTTTCGAACGCGGCCAAGCATGCCGCGCTCAATTGGTGCGGAGTGGTGGGTGCCTACGTCGCTTCGACTCTGCTCGAGCTTTTTGGAGTAGCGGCCTTTCTCGTGCCGGCGGCGGTGGGGTTGCTCGCTTCAGTCGTTCTGAAGCGCGAGGGCTGGGTGCGTTTTCTCGGCACGGTCGGCGGTATGTCGGTCGCGGTGATGTCGCTGACGGTCTTTCTCACTCTGCAGTGGGGTGAGTGGACGTTCTCGGGCGCGACTTTGCAAACGGGGGGCGCGGTCGGGGCTTGGCTTTCGGGCTCGCTCGTTCGCCATTTCAACTCGATGGGTTCGTCGCTGATTTCGATTCTCGTCTTTCTCGTGGCGATCGCGCTTTCTACTCCGATCAGCGTCGCGCTTTTCGGCGCGTGGGCGATTCGCGCTACGAGTTTGTTCGCCTGGCGCTGCTTGCGAATCGCCGGGACCTATCTCGCGTTTCTCCTCGGCGTTGCGCTCATGCGATCGGCCCACGCAGTCGGGGATTTCTTCCATCGGGCGATTGAAGGCGGAATTCGGGCCGCCCGCGAACGTGCCCAAGCGATGGCCGCGCGACGTGCGGAGGCTCGCGAGGCGCGGGCCTTGGAGGCCAAGAACGCGGCGAATGCCGACTCGCTCATCGCTGACGCGGAGATCGTGGAGAAAGAAGAAGAGGAAGAAGAGCGCGACGAGATTCATCCTTCGCAGCTTCTCGCTGCCGGTTTGTCCGGAGTCGCCGTTGCCGAATCGAGTGAAGCGCCCAACGCTTTGCCCGAGCTTGAGTCGCCCCAGGCCCGTTCTGCGGCCACCGGGCGTGCGCCGGAGATTCTTCCGCCCGAAGGCCGTACTCAGCTCGAGATGTCGATGTTGACCTCGGCCGAGCAAAGCGCCGCTTCACGCGTGGCCCAGATCGCCGCCGATAAGGCGGAAGCACGGCTCGCGAAAGAGCGCGCTCGTCGGGTGAAGCGCGGCAACTGGAAGCTCCCTTCGGTGGAGTTCCTGCGCAAGGTCCCTAAGGTCGAATCCACTTACGACAAGGACAAGCTCCTCAAGAACTCGGAAATCCTGCGGCAGAAGTTCGCGGACTTCGGGATCGAGGGCGATGTCACGGCCGTTCGTCCGGGCCCGGTGATCACGCTCTATGAATTCAAGCCCGGTCCGGGCGTGAAGGTTTCGCGGATCGCCTCGCTCGCCGACGATCTTTCGATGGCGCTCTCGGCGCAGTCGGTACGGATTCTCGCGCCGCTGCCGGGCAAGTCCGTTGTCGGTATCGAGATCCCGTCCGAGAAGCGCGAGACGGTGTTCATGCGCGAGTTTCTTCAGCATCCGGACTTCCACGGTCAGAAGCACTCAATCCCCGTGATCATGGGCAAGGACATCGCCGGCCAGACCTATCTTTCGGATCTCGCACGCATGCCGCACCTTCTCTGCGCTGGCCAGACGGGCTCCGGTAAATCGGTTTTCATGAACGGCCTCATCTGCTCGCTCTTCTACCGGTTCACGCCGGATGAGCTGCGCATGATCCTCGTCGATCCGAAGTTCATCGAGTTCCGCTCCTACCAGGACATCCCGCATCTTCTGCTTCCGGTCGTCGACGATCCGAAGCAGGCGGCCACCGCGCTCAAGTGGGCGGTTCGCGAGATGGAGCGCCGTTACCGGATCCTCGCCATGATGGGTGCGC
>JBEIOW010000518.1:0-2101 GCA_040377385.1 Bacteriovoracaceae bacterium
GCGGTCGAGCTTGGCAGCAAGTCCGTTCCAATCGCCGTTCTTCTTCAAATGCGACTTCAGTTTATCCTGAGGAACCTTCCCCTTGATAACTCCCCCCATTTGAAAGAACTTCCCCCCAATGCAGCTCCCGGCCACCGAAAAATGCGCCCACGACTCCTTCCTCACGATGTGCCGCAAGGCCGACGAAAAAGGATTTCTCCAAACGAAGCGCAATGCGAACACCCGATTCCTGGAGCGGCGCCGGATTCTCACGGCACTCGAAGCAGTTCTCGAGCACCTTCCTAGTCATTGCACGAGCAGAGTAGCTGACATCGCCTGCGGCACCGGCAATTTCGGACTGCTCATGGCCGAACGCGGCTACGCGGTCGACTTCATCGACAATGAGTCTCGCTTCTTTGATTACGTCCGAATGAAACAGACTCCCGACCTCGCCGATCGCCTCCATTTTTCCCAAGGCGATATCAACGGCCAGGAAGCACCGATCGGACCTTATTCAGCGATTTTCTTTGGCGAGGCCATCGAGCATATGGCCGAACCGCCCAAGACCCTCGAGCGCCTTCACGAACTCCTCGTTCCTTCGGGCATCCTTTGTCTCACCACCCCGAACGGAAGCTTCGTCGACGGGCAGGAGCCGAGCTGGACGGAAGTCAAAGATCAGAAGGAACGAAACGCAAAACTAGCGAACAACGCCGGCAACCACGTTTGCGAATTCACGCCGCCCGAGCTGAAAGACCTCCTCAAGACCGCCGGTTTCGGAGTGCTTCGCCAGGAACTGGTCAATTCAAAACAAATCAGCAAGCGTCACCTGCTCAGGTTTTTGCCGGAGCGCTGGCTCTGGCCGCTCGACCGGGCGTGGGCAAATAAGAAATCGCACGCGAACAAAACATTCGGCCGATCCCAGATTCTGATCGCTCAGCGCTTTCACTGAGTTCGCCTAGCCGGTCTCGAATGGCGTGTTTTTGGGGGCTCAAGCCAAACGCACCGAGCTTCCTTCGACGCGTGCTCAGAAGTTCGACAGTCCCGCCCCGTACGCGCGGTGAACTTTCTGTTTACAATCTACCCCTTACCTCACCGTACTCGGGTGGCACGCGCGCTGCAAACACGGCCACCATGCGTAAACTAATCTTGATGGCTCTTTCGCTCAGCTTCTCCGCCTCTGCTCAAGCAGGCACACTCGATTGCAAGCGCGTGCGGGAGATCAATCAACTCCTCTCGCAAGTCACTTATGAGCAACTGCGCTCCTCGCGCCCGGAATACCAGCGCATCTTTGCCTTTTACAGCGACCTAGGCGAGGCGGCTTTGCGAAGCGAGAGCGCCGCTCAAACCGTAATTCAAGGCGTGCACGAGTGCCTCGTTGGATTGGCTAAGGATCCATCTACGCATCGCCTGATCAGACGACCTGAACTGGGTAAGACGGAATACAACCTGCGGTATTCTCCGAACGGTCCCGATCAGAAGGACAAAGAGGAGGAGTTCACTGTCTCAGCCACCCTGAGTATCCCTGCTGCCTTTTACCTCGCAATGATTCCAGCCGAGAAAGCGATTCATGGACTTCTTAAGGCTCGCTACGCTTCGGCAGTCGTGCAGCTTGGGGCTGCGGCACCGGCCGCCACTGCTGCCGCGCCCATGAGCCTGACCGCAGGCTACGGAGGACCTCACCTGAGCGCGGCGATCCTCGGATGGTCGATCGGAAAACTGATCCTCCGCATCGACGACGCCTATCTCGACGGGTCTATCCAGAACGCGATTCGCGAGCAGCCGCTGACTTCGATTGAGCCGAACTTCGGTTTCCTCAGCACGTCATTGATCAATGCCACCCCCTGGAAAGAGTACAACTCCATTCAAGGCGTCGTGAACGCGCTCTACGGCGTTCCTACTCTTGCGGAGCGTCGACGCCAAGACGCGGATGCCGCGGCGGTAACGCAACTCAATGAGCTGCGCAGGGAGCTGAAGCGGATTCAGTCCGCCAAATCCACAGACTAAAATTAAGAAATCGGAAAGACGAACGAGTTCGGATGCCGGATCGAGCGCACTTGCTCTCGATCCGGCATTGATCATTGAAGACGAATCATTCAAGCGAATCAGTAGCTGATTTCGCAGC
>JBEIOW010000126.1:0-6263 GCA_040377385.1 Bacteriovoracaceae bacterium
CCCGCACTCCCGCACGCTCTGGATCGCGCTCTTCGGTGCTACGTTGGCCGCAGGAATTTGCGTGGCGTTGTTTTTCAAGCTGCACAATCGAGCGCCGGGATATTCGTCGGGACAGGTTGCCATCGCGAATCCAGAAAAGCCCGTTTCCGACTCACCCACGTCCGACGCGGAGCCCGCTTGTCAGAACTTCTTCGCTTGGGCTTGCGAAGGCAGCCCGCGGATCCAAGACCCGTCCGGCAGCGTCTTGAGAGATATCGAGGCTGAGCTATCCGTTCTACGCCTCTACGAAGAACTCATCCGAACCCATCCGAACGAGCCGGCCGACGCGATCGATGTCCGTCTCGCTCGCGCACTCTTCACTCCGGACCGCACGGCTCGTATTCACGCGATCTACGCTTGGGTCCGACAACAGATGCTCGCGTGGATCGAAGCCCTGCCTTCGGATCGTGCCCCCGCCGCCCTGAAGAAATCTCTGATCGCGCGGATCGAGCGCACCGAGCTTGATCTTCCTCATCCCACTGGAGGGAGCTATGCCGATGAGCCAGACCTGCTCACGAAGTCTGGAGCGTATTACGAGCGAACGCTCGGCGGATCGCTGAGAGTTCGACTGGGCGGTGCGTACGTCCAAGGGACGACCTCGCTCTTCAATCTCACCTACACCCTCGCGCATGAGCTCGCGCACGCGATCGATCCCTGCGAACTCGAAGCAGCTGGCATCTCATCTTCGCTTTTCGAACCCGTTTCACAATGTTTTGTGAGGCGCCAAGTCGTTCAAAAACGAGAAACGAAGCGCCGCTGCCTCGCGGGCGACACCAGCTCCGAAGCTTTTGCGGACTGGGTGGCCGCCGAAATCGTCAGTCGCCGACTCAAGCAATTTGCTGCCGAATTCGATGAGGATCAGCTGAGGAAATCGATGGCAAACTCCATTCGAGACCTCTGTCCGCAAGGCGAAGCCCTTCGTGATACCGACCTCACGCATCATCCGGCTCCAAAAAAGCGCATCGAAATCCTTTTCGGCAGGCACCCCGTTCTGAGAGACTTACTCGGCTGTTCAACGCGAGCGCCAGCGGGCGAGGAATACTGTGAATTCTAGTCGATGGATTTCAAAACTCCGAAGGATCCATGGAGTCCTGATCCTTCCCGTCCTCATGATCGGCTGCGCTTCGGCGCCGACGGCAACCTCGGATGCCCCTACCGATATCAAGGCCTCACAGACCCGCAAACTCACCCTGAGCTATCAGCTGGGACAAGATCTCTACCGAGTACAATTTGAACGAGCGGAAACAGAACAGGTCCGTGCACGATACCTCGCCCGCTGGACCCACCACCAAGAGGTCTTGCGGGAAACTCATTTAGAGGAGGTGCGGTTTGAAGCCTTCCTTGAAAAGGTCACCCTCTGGAGCGCTGCGCAGCGTCAGCCGGCCGACAACTCCTGCAGGAATCCCTACTCGGTCACCTTGGAACTTGAGGCGAGTCAGCGTGTATGGAAAGGCTGCCGCTCAAGCGCTGAAGGAAGCGCATTCAGTCGTTTGATGCGCGAGGCCGAATTCCTCCTCTCCTCTCCTCACTAACGCTCCCCAGCAATTCGCTGGGTCTCGAGTCGAGCGGCTTTGAAAAACCGAATCCCTCTGCTAATCCGAATAGATGGATCGCAATACATTCCCCGGTCGGATCGAGGTCATTTGCGGCAGCATGTTCAGCGGTAAAACCGAGGAATTGCTTCGTCGCCTGAAACGTTCGCTGATCGCGCGGCAAAAGACGCAAGTCTTCAAACATGCGATCGACAACCGGTACAGCGCGGACCATGTGCAGAGCCATGATGCCTCACGCCTGCTTTCCATTCCCGCCACCACCGCGCAAGACATCCTGGATCGCGTCGAACCCAATACGCGCGTCGTCGGCATCGACGAAGCTCAGTTCTTCGACTCCGCGATTTCCGACGTCGCCGAGACGCTCGCTTTCCGCGGCATCCGAGTGATCGTCGCGGGACTCGATCTCGACTTCCGGGGCGAGCCATTCGGGCCGATGCCGAGGCTTCTCGCCGTCGCAGAACAAGTCACCAAGCTCGCGGCCGTCTGCATGGTTTGCGGAGGGTCGGCCGCACGCTCGCAACGACTCGTGCCGTCCGAGCAAGAACGTGTGCTCGTCGGCGCCAAAGATGTCTATGAGGCCCGTTGCCGCTTCTGCCACGAACCGGATATTGGACAAATCGCGACCCCTTCGGCAAAAGCTCCTTCATCGATGACGGTTGCGCTCGATGAAACCCAGAAAGCCGCGGAGACCGTGTGAGGGATTCGCAGTTTGATCGCCTCACTTACCGCCTCTCGGAAATCGAGCACCGGTATGGCGAGCGCGTTCATCTGCTTTCCGATATCTTCCTGCAGTCCCACCTGGCCAAGCTTTGTGCGGTAGAAACGACCCAGCCGTTCATCAATGAGCTGATTACGACGCTGTACTCGTCGTTGCTGAAGATCGTCGTGAATCAAGAATTTCCGACCTCACGCTCCCATCTCCGGACTCGCATGGCGGACGCTCATCCCCAAGAAGCGATCCTCGAAGTTCCCGTCATTGATCCCGAGACCCCGGTTGTCTCTGTGAACCTAGCGCGTGCCGGCACTGTTCCGTCCCACGTCTGTTACAGCGCCCTCAATTACTTCATGAATCCGATCCGTGTTCGTCAGGACCACATCTCCATCGCCCGAACGGTGAGCACGGCGGATCAGGTCACAGGCAGCCTCGTGAGCGGTCACAAAATCGGCGGTTCCGTGAAGAACGCGATCGTGCTTTTCCCGGATCCTATGGGCGCCACGGGCGGAACGATCTGCGAAGCGATCGATCTCTACAAAAAAGACGCCGCAAGAACTGGCCAAGCACTCAAATTCGTTGCGCTTCACTGCATCGTCACTCCGGAATACCTCAAGCGCGTACTCAGCGCTCACCCGGATGTCTCCATCTACGCCATTCGCTTGGACCGCGGCCTATCCGATGCTTCAGTACTCACGACTATTCCAGGCACTCACTGGGACCGCGAACGCGGCCTGAACGATAAACAGTACATCGTCCCCGGAGGGGGCGGTTTCGGGGAGATTCTCAATAATGCATACGCCTGAACTCAAAGAACCCAAGGTCCTGATTACGGAAGCCAAGCTCCAAGCCCGCATTGCCGAGCTGGCGGCAGACATTTCGCACGACTATCAAGGCAAAGAGGTCGTCGCGATTTGCACCTTGAAGGGCAGCTTTATGTTCTTCGCCGATATCATTCGCCAGATCGATCTGCCGATGAGCTGCGAGTTCCTCGGGCTTTCGAGCTACGGCGGCAAGATGGTCTCCTCGGGTGAAGTGAAGGTCACCCTCGATATCAACGAAACCCTCGAGAACAAGCACGTCATCGTCTTCGAAGACATCGTCGATACGGGCCTGACGATGAACTTCATCACCCACATGCTGCGTCTCCGGAAACCCGCCTCCATCAAGACGTGCGCCTTGCTGACGAAACCAGAAATGCTCAAAGTCGATGCTCAAGTGGACTATGTCGGCTTCAAGCTGCAGCGTGAGTTCGTCGTTGGCTACGGCCTCGACTACAACGGCAAGATGCGCGGCCTTCCGTACATCGGCCATATCGAACACGATCACTGAGCGAGCGGACCTATGACCCAACTGGAAACTCCGACGGGAAGCCTGATCCGAAAGATTGAATCCAAGGCCCCCACACGTATCGACCTTTCCGGCGGCACCCTCGATATCTGGCCGCTTTACCTGTTCCTCAAGCATCCACTCACGCTCAACCTTGGCATCGATCTCTTCGCCGAAACGCGCATCGAAGAATTTGAAGCGTCCTCACAGACCTCCGATCATTCGGGACGCATCTGGCTTCAGTCCGAGGATCAGGGCCACGAGATGAAGCTGACGTGGGACGAGCTGGAAGACGCCACCGCTCCTCCGCAGCTGATCCTTCATCTGAAACTACTCCGGCACTTCACCGAGAAGCGTGTAAACGCCGGCTTGCACGACCCTCGCGTCAGCCTGAGCCTGACCACGCGCGCTCGCAGCCCCGCCGGTGCTGGCCTCGGCGGATCATCGGCGCTCAGCGTGGCCATGGTCGGAGCGCTCGCCTCTTGGGCGCGCAGCGGATCAGATGAGACGGCCAAGACGCTCGACATCCTGAGCGAAGGCACGCAACACATCGATATCGTGCGCGACATCGAGACGACGGTCATTCAGGTGCCCGCCGGACTCCAGGATTACTACGGAGCGATGTTCGGAGGCCTTCAAGCGCTTCGCTGGAATCCGGGCGCGCACGAACGGCAGTGGCTGCCGGGCGGCATCCTCGCTGCCCTTGAGCATCGTCTACTGCTCTTTTATTCGGGCCAGAGTCGCAACTCGGGCATCAATAACTGGGCCCTTTACAAAGCGTTCATTGATCGCGAGGGCGATGTGCGCAACCAATTCCAAGCCATCGCAGACGCCACTCGTTTCCTCGAAGCGGCGCTTCTGGATCGCGACTGGGACGCAGCGGCCAAGGCCATCGCGCGTGAATGGGAAGTCCGCCGTGGACTGGCCAAAGGGATCAGCACCCCCGAGATCGACGCGGCGTTTGAAGTCGCTCGCCGCGAAGGCGCTTCCGCCGGTAAAGTCTGCGGTGCGGGTGGCGGTGGCTGTTTCTTTGTCTTCGTCCCCTCGGGCGATGCGGAGCTGAAGGCACGGATCTCCAAGAAGGTACTCGCGACCGGCGTCAAGGCGCTTCCCTTCCGCGCGGTCACCCGCGGGCTGGAAATCAAAGCCTCGCGGCCATGAGTTCCACCCGCTTCCTCGGACTCGAACTCGCCGGCGCAAAAAACGACAAGACCGCCGTCGCTGTGCTCGAGTTCTACCCGCGTGAGAAGAAGATCTTCGTGCTCGACGTGCACGAACGAGTTTTCTCGGACGGTGAGCAATCCTCCGATGAAGCGCTGATCGAACTCCTTGACGAGCTCAAGCCGGAAGTGAAGCTGATGGGGGTGAACGTGCCCCTCACGCTCCCCCCCTGCTTTGAGTGTAAAAAACCCGGCTGCGCTCGGGGAAAGTGCTCTCACCCCGCGGTAAAGTGGATGCATGCCTTCGCACGGCGGCACGTGAAGCTTAGCCCCAAGAAAGCCAAGGCTCGACAGTTCACCCCCTATACCCAGCGCCCCGTTGAACTCTGGGCACGGCACGCTCTCCTGCCAAAACTTCCTGACGGCTCTCGCTTCGAAATCGACGAAGCTTTCGGTGGAACAAAGGCACCCCTGACCGCGCGCATGCATTACCTCAAACGCTCGATGAAGGGACTCAAACTCATCGAAGCCTGGCCCAAGCTCACCGTCGCGCTTTTGGCTCAAGAGCTCGGGTTACACAAACGCTTGATCGGAGCTTATCGCCACCTCGAAGAAGGCGCACACGCGCGGGGCGAAATTCTCGACCGCCTCACGGAGCAGCATGGGGTGTTCATTTACGAGCGTGATGTGCGCAAGCTCGCCGGCAACCTTTCCGCGTTCGATGCCTTCATTTGCGCGTATACCGCTTTGCTTTCCAGCCAAGGGCAATGCCAGAAGCCGCCCGCCGGTTTTCCGACTGAGAGCGGGTGGATTCAATTCCCGAGGGACCGATGATCCCCTTCCTCGCTCGCAAGACCGTGGAAGCGCTCATCACGCTGGCTCTGCTTCTTACTCTCACTTTTTTCAGCCTGCGACTCGCACCAGGCGGACCGTTTGACGGAGAACGGCGCTACCCGCCCGAAATCGAACTCGCGATCCAAGCACGTTATGGACTAGACCAACCGGTCTATCAGCAATTTTTGAACTGGGCCGCAGATGTGGCGGTCGGCGACCTCGGAGAGTCTTTCCAGTATCTGGGTCGATCGGTTGGGACCGTCATCGCCGATTCCCTACCTCCGTCTCTTTTGCTAGGCGGACTTTCGCTCCTGTTCGCGATCGCAGTGGGAGTTCCGCTCGGAGTCCTATCCGCCTGGAAGAAAGATTCTCTCTGGGATCGCGCTTCCATGGCACTTGCGATCGGAGGGGTGAGCCTACCGAGTTATGTTTTGGCGAGCGCGCTCATCCTCGTCTTTGCCCTTCACCTCAAATGGCTACCTCCGGCACTTTGGGACGAGCCTGGGTCCTGGGTTCTCCCGGTCGTGACGCTCGCGTTCCGCCCCCTCGCTCTGATTGCTCGCCTCGTCCGGGCGTCGATGATCGAAGCACTCAGATCTGACTTCATCCGGACGGCACGAGCCAAGGGGCTGGCCG
>JBEIOW010000430.1:0-2664 GCA_040377385.1 Bacteriovoracaceae bacterium
GATCCGTTTTGATCTCACCCGCCTGCGCGTACTCGTAGATCCACCCCAGCCCCAACCGATAGGGGGTTGCCGTCAACCCAAGAATGCAAAGCCCCGGGTTTCTGCCCTGAAGCTTCCTGATGATCTCCTGATACTGAGTCGCGCCATCATCCGCGACCCGGTGACACTCATCGATGATCAGAAGAGAGAAGTCCTCAAAGAACTCATCCGAAGCGCGTGCGATAGACTGCACGCTGCCGAAGATCGCTTTATGGCTGCGGTCTTTCTTCCCTAGTCCCGCAGAAAAGATGCCTGCCGACAATCCGTAGCTGACGTATTTTTCGTGGTTCTGCTCGACGAGTTCTTTGACGTGCGCCAAGACCAAAACTCGGCCCTTAGCGACACGCGCGAGTTCCGCGATCACCAGGCTCTTGCCCGCTCCAGTGGGCAAGACCACGACGGCTGGCTCGCGCTTCCGTTTGAAGTAGGCAACCACATTGTCGACGGCCTTCTGCTGGTAGTCCCGCAGCTGGTACATGACCATCGACTATAAACCGGAGTTGACGGTTCGTTGGGGGTAAAAAACGACGAACACTCCGTCACTCAGCGGTTTCGCCAATCGAGCGCCCGCCACTCTCCGCGAGAAAACACTTCGGGCTCGCGCCCGGAAAGCAGCGAGGAGAAGCGGACCGCCACGCTCGGCACATCCGTCGCAACGAGTCCCGATAGAATGAGCCAGCCGTCGGGCTCCATGCCTGCCACCAGCGCCTCTGCGTATTCGACCAGGATCGGCCTCAAGATGTTGGCCACCACACCCGCATACTTCTTCTCCGCCGGAATCTCGCGTGAATAGCGAATCTGCTCCGCAAATCCATTGGTCGCAGCATTTTGCCGGCCGTGACGAATCCCTTCCTCATCGATTTCGATCGAATCCACCTCTGCGCCGAGCTGCGCCGCCGCAATCGACAAAAGTCCAGAGCCAGCTCCAAAATCCAGCAGACGCCATCCCTTGCGAGCGGGGGCGTAGTGAGCAAGCGCTTGGAGGCAGAGCTGAGTGGTTTCGTGTGCGCCAGTTCCCCAGCCTGCACCTTCCGTTAAAAGAAGATCTCGACGACCTGCCGACTCCGCGCGAGGACCGCGAGCACCCGAAACCGGCACAATTCTCCAAAGCGGGGGAACGAGGATCGGAGCGTCGCTCACTGCGCTTTCGGCTGCCAAGGCCCTTCGCCGTTGACCTGGTAGAGCGCGGCGTCGCTCTCGGTCCACACCGTATGCACCACACCCGGCGGCGTCAGCAAGAACGAGCCCGCGTCGTAACGACGGCCTTGATCGCGATTTGCCTTCTTTCCAAAGCTCACCCAAACGGACCCCGAAAGCACGGTCATCCGCTCCGCCGTACTCACGGCATATGCCGCCGTTGAAGACATTGCCGGAAGCAAAACGCGAGCAGTGAAGGCACCCGGTCCCTTCGGATCCCCCTCCAGCACCGCGACCTGCGTAGCCTTAGGAAAGCCCTTCTCGGCCAGGCTCCATTTTTCCTCGCCCCGCAGGACCGAGACCCTTCCTGGAATCGGAGCAAAGCCCACGGGCTCGGGATTGATTGCGACTGCAATCGCCTCGCGACTCACCTTTCGGCGCTGCAGGGAGTAGAGCGCGTTAGCCAGGTCCTTGGAGAGGTCGTCCGAAGCAAAGCCTAATCCACAAACGGGCACGCGCGAGTCATCCGCCACGACGATGAACCGCTTTTGAGTCGCCCTGGGAATACGACTGTCGTTCCCGCGATCCTTGGCGATGAAGTCCTGCTTCTCTCCGAGATCAATCGCGCAGCGGCGCTCGCTCCAACCCGCCTGAGCCGACGGGAATACGAGCCTCACCTCCGACTCGCCGATCTCCACCGAGGGAGTGCGCAGATGGCCTTCCAGAATTTCGAATTCTTGGGCCAGAACCCGAGCCAGCTCTTTTTTTGCTCGCTCCTCGCCGTAGCTAGGATCCAAGCCCAGGAGGCGCGGGTGGTAGTTTGGCGAAGAGGCGCAGGCCGTGACGAGAATGGAAGCAAGACCAAGAAGAAGAGATTTCATGTGTCACCACTCTACTTCAAAGCTGAGATTGAAGGTCCCGAAAAAAACTGCTCGTCAGTTCCGGTTCACGTTATTGAGGTCCTCGAACGCCACCTTCAGTCGCTTCACGAAAGAGTCCTCGCCTTTGCGAAGCCAAACGCGCGGATCGTAGAATTTCTTGTTCGGGGCGTCCGGCCCTTCGGGATTGCCGAGCTGCCCCTGGAGGTAGGCCTTCTTCTCTTCGTAGAAGTTCTTCACGCCTTCCCACATCGCCCACTGCATATCGGTGTCGATGTTCATCTTGATGACGCCGTAGGAGATCGCGTCCTGAATCTCCTGCTTCTCGGAACCAGATCCGCCGTGAAAGACGAAGAAGACGGGCTTGGGACCCGTCTTGAACTTGCTCTGCACGAATTCCTGCGAGTTTTTAAGGATAACGGGCGAAAGCTTCACGTTCCCGGACTTGTAAACGCCGTGCACGTTGCCGAAGGAAGCCGCGACCGTGAAGCCTGGACCGACTTCCTTGAGATGTTCATAGGCGTACGCCACGTCCTCCGGCTGCGTATAGAGCTTCGAATTGTCGATGTGAGTATTGTCGACCCCATCTTCCTCGCCGCCCGTCACCCCC
>JBEIOW010000404.1:0-2819 GCA_040377385.1 Bacteriovoracaceae bacterium
CAGCGGGGGGAGGACTGGGGGGATGCGGTTCATAGCAGGTGTCCGGGGGAGCAAGCGCCATGCCCGGCCTATTCGGGGCTGATTCGGACGTAAACGATTGACGTCACAACGGATTCATCGACGATCCCGAGCTGAGCTTCCACCCAGCTCTGTAAAGAGCGCCCCGGGCTGTCTAAAGGTTGGACGGGTCGGGCCTACTGAACGGCCGGAGCCGCGTTCGTCGCGCGGACGACTTCGTCAAACAGGAAGCAAGCCGCAGCTTGACCCGGAGCGACCTCAGCGAGGGCCGGGTCCTTCTGGCGGCAGATCTCCATGACGTGCGGGCAACGGCCGGCAAACCGGCAGCCCGGCTTCGGATTGACCGGGCTCGAGATTTCCCCTTCGAGGAGCTTGCGAGGACGGTCGCGCTCTTTGCGAGGATCGGCTTCGGGGTTCGAGGCGATCAGGGACTGCGTGTAAGGGTGCTTCGGCTTGTAATAGACGTCATTCGCGGGTCCGAGCTCGACGATCTTGCCCAGGTACATGACGGCCATGCGGTTCGACACGTAACGCACCATCGAGAGATCGTGCGCGATGAAGAGCAACGTGAGGCCGTAGGTGGTCTTCAGATCTTCGAGCAGGTTGATCACCTGCGCTTGAACGGAGACGTCGAGCGCCGAGATGGGCTCATCGCAAACGATGAGCTTCGGTTCGAGCGCGAGCGCACGCGCGATTCCGATCCGCTGGCGTTGGCCACCGGAAAACTCGTGCGGGTAGCGTGACATCTGGTCGGCGCTGAGGCCGACGCGCTTGAGCCAGAAGCCGACTTTTTCGGTGACCTGGGAGCGCTTCCAGATCCCGTGAATCAGCGGACCTTCGGAAACGATGTCCCGAATCGTCATCCGCGGGTTGAGCGAGGAGTAGGGATCTTGGAAGATCATCTGAATTTCGCGGGAGAAGTTCCGGAAGTCGTCCGCGCTGTAGCGAGCTGGCAACGTTTTGCCGCGGAAGACGATCTCGCCCGCCGTCTTGTCGTAGAGACCGACGAGCGTGCGTCCGAGGGTGGATTTTCCGCAACCCGACTCACCGACCAGGCCAACGACTTCGTTCTCGCCGAGGGTGAGGTTGATGCCGTCGACGGCGTGGAGCTTCGCGCCGGGGCCGACGTCGAAATGTTTTTTGAGGTTCCGAATCTCGAGAATCATGAGCGCACCTCGGCGGACGAGACGGGTCCGTTCGGGATTTTCCGCTCACGGTGAAGTCCCGGGACGGGGTGACCGAGCGCCTCGTGGTGGAGCCAGCAGCGAGCGCGATGCTTATTCTCCACTTCCCAGAGCGGTGGGATGTGGGATTCGCAGACTTTCATCGCGTGTGGGCAACGCTCGTAGTAGCCGCAGCCGGCGGGAGGCGAGAAGAGATCCGGCGGCGCGCCTTCGATCGGTAGCAGGCGACGGCGGGTATTCGGATCCGGATCCGGCATCGCCGCGCGCAAGCCAAGGGTATAGGGGTGCGAGCTTTTGTAGAAGATATCCTCGATGCCACCGCTTTCGACAATCTGGCCGGCGTACATCACGGCGACTTCATCGGCCATCGAAGCCACGACGCCGAGGTCGTGGGTGATAAGGATGATCGCCATGTCGCGCTCGCGCTGAAGCTCGCGCATGAGGTTCAGGATCTGGGCCTGGATCGTCACGTCGAGCGCCGTGGTCGGCTCGTCGGCGATGAGGACCGAAGGATTGCACGCGATCGCCATCGCGATCATCACGCGCTGGCGCATGCCGCCCGAGAACTGGAACGGGTACTGGTGCACGCGCGTCTTGGCTTCCGGAATGCGCACGCTTTCAAGGAGCGCGATCGCGCGCTTCAGACCCTCGGCTTCGCTGACTCCTTCGTGGATGCGCAGGGTCTCGGCGATCTGCTTACCGATGGTCATCGTCGGGTTGAGCGACGTCATCGGATCCTGGAAGATCATGCCGATCTCTTTGCCGCGGATCTGGTTGAGATCCTTGAGACTCATGCCGACGATTTCGGTTCCGCGGAATTTTACGGAGCCGCGGGTGACTTTGCCGGGAGGCATCGGGATCAGGCCCATCATCGATTGGACACTGACGGACTTACCGCAGCCGGACTCGCCGACGATCGCGAGCGTTTTGCCGCGGTAGACATCGAAGTTCACGCCGCGCACTGCTTTGACGGTTCCACCGTAGGTGGAGAACTGCACGTGCAGGTCGCGAACGGAAAGGATCGGGGTCGTTTTCTGGTCGGTCATTGCACGGACCTCATGCGCGGATCGAGCGCGTCGCGGAGCCCGTCACCGAGAAGGTTGAATGCGAGCACCGTGATCGAGATGAAACAGGCGGGGAAGAGGAACTCATGTGGGCGTTCCATGAACGTGCGAATGCCTTCGTCGCACATCTGGCCCCAAGACGGCGTCGGCGGCACAACGCCCATGCCGATGAAGGAGAGGAACGCTTCGGTGAAGATCGCGTTCGGGATGGCGAAGGTGAGCGAGACGAGAATCACGCCGAGCGTGTTCGGCAGCAGGTGACGCACGATCAGATAGAAGGGCTTGGCGCCGAGCAGGCGAGCCGCGTGCACAAACTCGGTCTCCCGGAGCTGGAGGACTTGGCCGCGCACCAGGCGGGCCGGACCGGTCCAGGAAAGCACCACGATTGCGACGAGCATCGGCACGACGCCACTCTCGCCGGGCTGCGTGCCGGAGGCGACCCGGAAAACGATCATGAACAGGAGGAACGGCAATGCCAGCACGAAGTCCGTGAAGCGCATGAGCCAGATGTCGACGCGTCCACCGAAGTAGCCCGCCACGCCGCCGATGAAGA
>JBEIOW010000396.1:0-2899 GCA_040377385.1 Bacteriovoracaceae bacterium
AGCGTCCTCTGCGTTGCTCTTCCCTACTCCGCTCTGCCGGCAGGAGCACCGACGCCGTCCGATGGGCCGCGCTACGCACGCTATCTCCAAGGCCCCGACTATCATGATGATCTCAAGGACCGCCTCGCGCGCACGCTCGAACGGGTCTCTACCGCAAACCCGGGACTCGAGTTCAAATCCTGCGTCGATACGAGCGCCGTCCTGGAACGCGCCTGGTGCGCACTCGCAGGCCTGGGCTGGATCGGCAAGAATACGATGCTGATTCATCCCCAATACGGCAGCTACCTCTTCCTCGGCGTCGCACTTCTGAACCAGAAAACGCACCGCGGGCCGGCACCCCATCCCGATTACTGCGGGAGCTGCACGCGTTGCCTAGAAGGTTGCCCCACCGGAGCGTTCACCGCGCCTCGACGAATGGATGCGCGAAAGTGCATTAGCTACCTCACGCTCGAAAAACGAGGCCCCCATACCTCGGACGAGTCCGGTCTCATTGGCTCATGGGTCGCCGGGTGCGATCTCTGTCAGGAAGTTTGTCCCTTTAACCGAAAACCGGCCACGCGCAGTTCTGAAATCCCGACCATCGAGAACGCCACGCAGCTTTCGCAATGGTTGGCTTTACTCGCTGAAACCGAAGAAAATTACGCGAGCCGGATCGCGAGATCCGCGCTCTCGCGAATTCAGTGGAATGAATTTCAGCGCAACTTGGCCGAGACGCTTCTCAATCAGTCCGGAGAACTCACCGATCGGAAGAAGATCGCGGAAGCCGCGCGCATGAAAGCCGAAACCCTTACGGAACATGCCGATCTCGTTTGGCTAAGGTCATTGTGGCAGCGGCTGGCAGAAGAACTGGGATCCTAAGTGACTGGGGGAGCCGCGCGGAGATTGGAGAATCGAACGCCGTAGAGCGCAGCAGGCGTACGATCGGCGTTTGGGAACTTTAAAGTGATTTCACGCGCACCCGCGGGCAGCTCGGTCAGGGCGAGATAAAGGCGCGCTTTTCCCGCTCGCACGCACGGGAGTCCAACATCACTTCGGACAAGATCTTCCGACCATTGAGCGTCCTTGGGGGGACGACCATTGACCTCAACGATGATTTCGCCCGCTCGTCCGGAAATCTCCGCAGTCTCCGCCACCAGGGAGACTTCGCTGCCCGGCGAGCTGAAGCGGATCACCGTCTTCGGATCCTCAACCACGATTTTCCGTTCGCGAAGAACAAGATCGACTGATGCTTGAAAGGCGCGATCCTTGGCCTTCGCGAGTTCGGAGAAAAAGTCCCAGCCTGGCAGATCATCGATCCACGATCGACCGCGGGGCAGAAACGGGAGAAGCGCGAGTCCCGGGTCATCCCGCCGGAGGACTCGATGCAACTCCGGCTCCAGGGATTCAAACCATTCCGCGCCTTCGCCGGAGCCGACGAGCTTACCGAGATCCATCGCCCAGGCGAAAGGCAGTTTGGTCTTCCCGTTCCGAAGTGCCGCAATCAATGCGCCATCGGGATCGACGGCCAGGATTTCTCCAGCCTTGTAATGCGCGACCACCCCTTCGAGGCCGACTGGATCGGTATAAAACGGATGCGGACTCGACAACAGAAGCAAGAAGTCCAGGTTATAGCCCTTGTAGCGACGGACCAGCTCCTTCCAAGAGATCAGGTGATCTTCCGTGGAACCCGCCGTCGGGTCGACGACCAAGATGACCCAACGCTTTTTAAGAAATGAGTCGTCGATGGGAAAGGCCTGCGGTCCGTTCGGGGTGAGCGCCCCCGCGAGCAGGGGCGGGTTGGGCACCCAGAGAGGGGAAAGCTGAAGGCGAGCCTGTTCAATCGCTTCTTCTCGCGTCAGCTCACGTTCGCGGGGTTTTCTAGCCATCACGCTGACTCCCGTCTGCTGTACCCGATGCGGGAGGCGACTCGGTTCCGTTCCGCTTCTTACCCAGAGAAGCAATCATCGCCAGCATCGCCACCGCCCCCGACATCCCGAACGTGAAGTGAATCGCGGAAACGAAATCCTGCGTCGCAGCGATTCGCCAGGAGAAGACCGCGGTCGCGAGCCCAGTGCCGGTAACGAGACCGAGATTGCGCACGGTCGCGAGGAGCGCGGAAGCGACGCTGAGTTTCCCCACGGGCACGACGCCCATGATCGCGTTGTTGTTCGGCGATTGAAACAAACCCGTCGCCAGTCCGATCGAGCACAACCCGAAGATCACGCCGTAGTGCTGGCCGCCGCCCGTGATTCCTCCCCCGCCGAAAAGTCCCGCCATGGCGAACATTCCGAGCGAACCGACCAACGCGCCGATTACCGTGATCCCGCGCGCGCCAAACCGATCCGAAAACCTTCCGGCGAACGGAGCAACCACAAAAACCGTGAGCGGGATCGCGGTCATCATGATGCCTGCGCGATCCGTCCCGAACTTCAGCACTTCCTCCAAGAAAAAGGGCATCAGCACCGAAACGGCCGAGAACGACACGAAAGTGAGAAAACTCGCGAGGTTTGCGGTCCAGAACGTGCGGATCTTCATCAGCTCTAGATCAAAGAGGGGAGCAGCGGCCGTGGATTCGATCTTCAGGAAGAGCGCGAAAAAGACAGCCGTTAGTCCCGCAGCCAGTGAGCGTGGGATCGGGAAAGCGTCGGCACCCGAAACCGAGATCAGCGGCGGTTCCACGAACACGATGAAAAGCAGGATCACGACGAACTGAAGAACGGATCCCGCCCAATCGAAGGGCTTGTTATAGGTAAAGACCGGATCTGGCTGAATCGCTTTCCAGCCAATGAGGATTCCCAATAGGCCCACGGGCACATTGACCCAGAAAATACTCGTCCAGCCCCACTCCGAGACCATGATCCCGCCGAGGATCGGACCCGTGATCAAGCCGAGGCTAACGACCATCGCAAGAGTGCCGAGG
>JBEIOW010000298.1:0-3698 GCA_040377385.1 Bacteriovoracaceae bacterium
CGTCGTGACCTTACAGAGACTGAGACGGTCCGCTTCCGGATGCTTGTCACGCGAGAGAATCTTTACGGTGACCACCTTTTCGAGTCCCTGGTCCTGGCGCTCGAGCTGCTCGACCTCAAGGCCACGGAAAGTAAGAAAGTCCGACAACGCTTCCGGCGAAGCGAAGGACGAAAGGTCCGTGAGTTCGGACAACCAATTCCAAGAAACGCGCATGCGGAGCTCTCCCGACGGTCGTGAAGGCTTAAAACTGCGAAAGGAAGCGGACGTCGCCTTGATACATCAGGCGCAAATCCGGAATCTGGTGAACCAGCATGGCGATCCGCTCAACACCCATTCCGAAAGCGAAACCCGAGACTTCGTCTTTGCCGTAACCCGCGAGTTCAAAGAGTCGCGGATGAACCATGCCGGCTCCGAGGATCTCGAGCCAGCCATCGCCCCAGCTCACATCCACTTCCGCGCCGGGTTCGACGAACGGAAAATAGCTCGGACGGAAACGGATCTTGGCCTTGGGGCCGAACATCTCTTTAGCAAAATAATCGAGCACGCCGCGCAGATCGCTCATGCGGACGTTCTTATCGACCCAAAGCCCTTCCACCTGGTGGAACATCGGCGAATGGGTCGCGTCGTTTTCTTTGCGGTAAACGGCACCCGGGCAAAGCACCCGTACCGGCCATGGCCGATCCCGCATCGCGCGCATCTGGCCGGCCGTCGTATGGGTCCGGAGAACCGCACCCGGTCCCATGAAAAACGTATCCTGCATGTCGCGCGCAGGGTGATCCGCCGGGATGTTCACGGCTTCGAAATTGAGGAAGTCGGTCTCAATCTCCGGCCCCGTCGCAAGATCAAAGCCCAGACGGCCGAAAATCTCGGAAATCCTGCGCGTGACCTGCGTGACGACGTGGAGATGGCCAGCGTGTCCCATGCGCGAAGGCAGCGTCGGATCGATGCGCTCCTGGGAAAGCGTGCGCTCGAGCTCCGCTCCCTCAAAAGTCGCCTTGCGCGCTTCCAGCGCCTCCTCGATCTTGCGTTTCCACTCATTGGCGACAGCGCCGATCTTTGGACGCTCATCCGCCGAAACGGAACCGAGGCCCTTCAGCACCTCGCTCAAAGCCCCCTTTTTACCAAGGACTTGGACGCGAACCTGCTCAAGGGCCTCGAGTGTCGAGGTCTTTTCGATTTCTTGGACTGCGCCTTGCCCGATCTGCTCGAGCTTCGCGATCATGCCCGTGCTTTAAGCGGCTGGAGCCGCGGAGCGGACCTGATCCACGATCGCTTTGAAAGCGGCGGGATCGGCGATCGCGATGTCCGCAAGGATCTTGCGGTCGAGAGCGATCTCGTTTTTCTTCAGCGCCGAAATGAGGCGGCTGTAGCTGATGTCGTTCTGGGCGGCCGCGGCCGAGAGGCGCGCGATCCAGAGCGTGCGGAAGTCCCGCTTCTTTACGCGACGATCGCGGAAAGCATAGATGTGCGCGCGATCAACGGCTTCCGAAGCGCGGCGAATTTTGTTTTTGAGACCGAAAGAGAAACCGGAGGCGCGCTCCAGAATCTTGTTATGCTTGCGGCGGCGTTTAAAACCACGTTTTGCGCGAGACATGAATACTCCTTAAAAAACCGTCAGTGGAAGCGTCAACGAACGACGCGATTTACTTGGAACCGTAGGGCAAGCACTTCTCAATGGCTTTCACATCGCCATCGAAAAGGTAGCCCGCTTTACGCAGTCCCAAGAGGCGCGATGCGGTCTTGTTGCCCATGCCGTGGCGCTTGTTCGTGCGCTTGAACTTCACTTTGCCGGTTCCGGTAAATTTAAACCGTTTCGCGGCCGCTTTCTTCGTCTTCATTTTCATAAGAGGGCTCAACCTACTTCAGCCAGAGAAATCCCGTCAAGAAAGAAGGATTGAAAAGAGGGGTAGGACGAACCCTTTCCCCTCTTTTTCCTAGTCATTGAGCGAGCTCACGCTGGACGTTATGTGGACTAGTTTACTCAGGCTTCTTGTTCGGGGTCGGAAGAACCAACGAAGGCGGAATATCTGAGTTCGATTCACCGGTCGGCGCAGGCGTCGAACCGGGCGGCGGAACCACGATCACGCGCGGGTTAGCGACAGGCATGCCCGGCTTCCCTTTGCTCGATCCTGGCGCCAGGATCATGATCAGCTTCTTGCCTTCCAGTTTCGGATAAGCCTCGACCATCGCGATGTCTTTGGTCTTTTCCATCAGCTCGCGCATCATCTTGTGGCCTTGATCCACGTAGGTGATTTCGCGACCACGGAACATGATCGTGATTTTTGCCTTATCGCCGTCTTCGAGAAACTTGCGAATGTTCCGGAATTTGTAGTCGAAGTCGTGCTCTTCCGTTTGCGGGCGAAGCTGAACTTCCTTCACCTTAATGACGGTTTGCTTCTTCCGAGCTTCGTTGTCTTTCTTCTTTTTCTCGTACTTGAACTTGCCGTAGTCGCAAATTTTGCAAACCGGCGGAGCGGCGTTCGGAGAAACTTCCATGAGATCTAGGCCGCGCTCGCGCGCCATGGTCAGCGCTTGAAAAGTCGGAACGATTCCGACTTGCTCGCCTTTCTCATCGATCAGGCGAACTTGCGGGACGCGAATGCGCTCGTTGATCCGATGTTCGTCTTTGTTGGGTTGCTCAAAGCGTCCACGAGGAAGGCGGGGACGCGGTGGAAAGGGAGGGCCACCCGCACCGGGTGGTCGGCCAGAGCCCAGTGGGCCTGGGGGATTGGAAGGTGGTAAAGCCATGCGGTTCGGGAATTCCTCCGTGTTTACTAATGGATACCGTAACTGCCGGTATGAAAATAGGGATACAAAACGGCCGGGCCGCTGTCAACCGTAGGCCTGGCGGATGACCAGGAACGATCGGCAGCGGCCCAAAAAGATCGTCAACTCGACTCAGTTGGCAGAGGCGGCTTTCTTCGCGGTGGATTTGGTCGACTTCGAACGCTTCTTCGACCGGCCCTGTGCCGATTTGGCCTTCTTCTTGGCTTGGGTGCCCAAGGTTTTGATCAGCTTCTCGAATTCCTTCTTTTGCTGATCGACGAAGGTCTTAAGCTTCTTTACTTCGCCCTTCACCTGACCAGGAAGCTGGCGCTGGAGCGCTTCAATGCTCTTCCGCTCCTTGTTGAGGAGCGCCTTGGCCTGGGCGAGTTCTTTTTCCACACGAGTCTGAAGCTCAGCTTTCTGCTTTTCAGCGAACTGCTTGGCGTCTTTCAGCCAGGAGCGATCCTGCAGGAGCGCCTGCATCTGATTCTGGGCCTTCTTGATCTTCTGCGTGATTTTTTTCATGTCCATGAGGGTCTCCGCGCCGAATTGCGCGCCTAAAAAGTATCAGGCCTGCCAGTGCTTCGCCACGGGGATCTTCCGGCCAATGCCGAACGCCTTGGTGCTGATCTTCAATACGGGCGGCGCTTGTTTACGTTTGAATTCGGATCGTTCAAGTCGAGAGAGAGCTTCATCGATCCAGTGCGCTCCGAGTTGTGCGCTCACCGTCTGAAACTTGTCGCGCAATTCCGCCAACGAAAGCTGATCCTCAAGATAACTCTCGAGAAGCGCATCGAGGTGCTCGTAAGGGGGCAAAGTGTCCTGATCCTTCTGGTCCGGGCGAAGTTCAGCAGATGGGGCCTTGGTCATCGTGCTTTCGGGAATGACCGGACCGAGCGCGCGGTTGAGGTAGCGCGCGAGCTCGTAGACGC
>JBEIOW010000250.1:0-4205 GCA_040377385.1 Bacteriovoracaceae bacterium
AGGGTGGCGCCCCTCATGCGGATACTGCTCCTGACACCCCCCATGACCCAGCTCAATACACCGTACCCCGCGACGGCGTATCTGACCGGCTTTTTGCGGGAGCGGGGTTATGCGGAGACCGTGCAAGCGGATCCGGCGCTCGAACTCGTCCTACGGCTCTTCTCTCCGAGCGGGTTAAAGCGCGTGCGGGAAGTCGTGGTGCAGAAAACCAACCGCACGCTCTCTCCTTCGGCCAAGCACTTTCTGGAATTCTTCTCGGAGATTGAAGTCGTCGCGCCAGCCGCTATTCGTTTCCTCCAAGGAAAAGATCCGTCGCTCGCGCTCCGCATCGCGAGTCGTGAGTTTTTGCCGGAGGGTCCGCGCTTCATTGCGGTTCAGCAGTGGGAGGAATCGTTTGAAGGGGGCCTGGACGTCGCCTTCGGCGCGCTCGGCGTGCAAGACCGCGCGAAGTTTCTCGCGTCGCTCTTCCTCGATGATCTTGCGGACGCCGTCCGAGACGGAGTGGATGGCCGCTTTGAGTTCTCGCGCTACGGCGAGAAGCTCGCCGCAAGTCAGCCCTCGTTTGATCCACTGGCACGCGCGCTCGCGGAGAAGCCCACGCTCGTCGACGAAATGCTCGAGGAGATCACCGCGGAGCTGATGGAGCGGCATCGTCCGGATGTCGTCGCGATGACGGCGCCCTTTCCCGGTAACGTCTACGCCGCCTTCCGCATGGCGCGCACGATCCGCGCGCAGGCGCCCGGCGCAAAGCTGCTGCTCGGCGGCGGCTACGTGAATACCGAACTGCGAGAGCTGCGCGAACAGCGGGTATTTGATTTCTTCGACTTCGTCACCCTAGACGATGGCGAGCGACCGATCCTTTGCTTGCTTGAGCACTTAGAAGGGAAGCGGCCGATTTCTGGGCTTTTCCGCACCTACGTGCGTGAAGGAGGTGAGGTCCGTCTCATCACGGCGCCCGGTCTGCACGATATCCCGCACGCTCAGGCCGGCACGCCCTGTTACGACGGTCTGCCGCTGGATCGATATCTTTCGTTGCTGGAGATGCTCAATCCCATGCACCGGATTTGGTCCGATGGCCGGTGGAACAAGCTGACGCTGGCGCACGGCTGTTACTGGAAGAAATGCAATTTCTGCGACGTCACGCTCGATTACATCGGGCGCTACGATCCGCAACCGGCTGCGCGCATCGTGGATCAGATGGAAGCGCTGATCGCGCAGACGGGGCAGAGTGGATTTCACTTCGTCGACGAAGCCGCGCCGCCCGCACTGCTGAAGGGGATGGCCGAAGAGATTCTTCGCCGCGGACTTGTGGTCACCTGGTGGGGCAATGTGCGGTTCGAAAAAACGTTTACTCCCGAGCTTGCTGAACTTCTCGCGCGGTCGGGTTGCGTCGCAGTGAGCGGGGGACTCGAGGTCGCTTCGGATCGGCTCCTTAAGCTGATGCAAAAGGGCGTGACCGTCGAGCAGGTCGCGCGCGTGACCCGCGCGTTTACAAACGCGGGCATCCTTGTTCATGCGTACCTGATGTTTGGCTTTCCGACGCAGACCGAGCAAGAGACGGTCGATGCGCTCGAGCGCGTGCGCCAGCTCTTTGCGGCGGGTTGTATTCAGTCGGCCTTCTGGCATCGCTTCGCGGTGACGGCGCACAGCCCGATCGGAAAGAATCCGGCTGCCTTCGGCATTTCGCTTCTGCCAGAGACCGAAGTCACCTTCTCGCGAAACGACCTCGCGTTTCATGATCCCGTAGGCACGGACCACGACTCGCTCGGTGTAGGGCTGAAGAAGGCGCTCTACAACTACATGCATGGCCTCGGGCTTGAGGAGGACGTGCGGGTTTGGTTTGAAGAGGAGCTCGATCCGCCTCAGGTGCCGCCGGAACTCGTTGAAATAGCACTGGAAAGTCTTCCGCTTGCCAAATATTGACTATATTACTCAGGTAATATAGTTTCTGCTCGTCCGTCTGGAGTGTGCTGCCTTTCGTGAACCAAAGGAACAGACGATGTCTCTTCGTATTTCATCCTCTTCGGTTCTCTACGCCCTCTCCCTTCTTCTGACCGCATGTGGTGGCGCCTCCGATCGCCCTCTTCCGGGCGGCGAGGATCCGCACCCCAAGCCGATCGAAGGCGCGGTGAGTCCGGTCATTGAAAGCATTCTGAGCTCGCCCTTCAAAAGCGAATGCGACGTGGCTCGTGCGGAGCAGATGACGGCCATCGGGCGCGATCTCGATCAACGGATGACTCAGATCGATGAGGCCCGCGCGGCCGAGCATCGGGGCGAGCCGGGCGCGACCCGCGAATTTGGACCCACCTACCTGCTGAAAGATCCAGAGTTTGAAGCCGATCTCGATGAATGGACGAAGCGCAAACGCTCGTGGACGAGCATCATCGCTGATTACGAGCTCGCCAAGCGAGACGGCAAAATGAAGCAGTGGATGCTCCTGGACGCGCGGGTGCGCGGCATCCTCTCTGACGACCAGTCGCGCGCTGAAGGCTATCCTTACCTTTACGGACGAGGAGAAAAGGAGCGATTCGTGAGGATCGCTTCTCAGGCGGCTGTTTGCGCAGACCGCGACGGCTGCGTGAGTCTCTCCGCGATGTCCGCCGAAGATCGCCAGTACCTGCGGAAAGCCTCGATCTTTCGTGAGCTTCTCGACTGTATCGATTCCAAAGGTGGCGAGAGCATGAAATTTCGGCGCGAATGCGTCCTCGAGTTCGACGCGTGGATGGACTCTGCTCAGCGCCGCTATGTGGTACGGGTCGAGCCGACGGTGAAGCGCGTGAGCGCGTCGGAGTTTCGTGTGAAGCTCGATCCGGGCGTGTTCTCGGATGCGAAGGAAGTCTTCAAAGAAATCGTCGAAAAATCATGGCAGAACGACAAGTACCGAGTCGTCGTGGATTTTGAGCCACGGAACCGCTTGCAGAATCCGCTCAATTTTATCCTCAAGCTGCACGCGTCGAGCGGCGAACGCTCCTACGTCAGCGCCAGTGAGCGCGAGATGATGCTCACGGCCGGGGACGAAGAAATCGTGCTCGCGCATGAGTTCGGCCACGTGCTCGGCATTCGGGACCGCTACTACACGACCTGGGACGACGCGGGCTGCGAGTACGCAAACGAAGTGAACTACGGCTGGCTGATGTCGGGCAGTGGCTACGGCTCCAAGGTAATGCCGCTCGACTGGCAGGAGTTGGATCAAGCCTATCCGGCCGCCGCGAACTGAGCTCAGATCAAATCGACGAAAGCGCCGCCGCATTTACGGCAGCGATGCGCGGCCTTGGCGGTGAAGGTTCGAAAGGCGATGTACAACATCGCCATCGCCGCGAGCGCGTCTCCGATGCCAAAGACCCCGATCACGCCAAAAAAGAAGCCGCCGTCGCTCAGGGAGTTGGCCAACATCAGTCCCGCAATCACGAGGCTGCCGAGAAAGGCGATCCAGTAGAAGGGATTGACGTGCGAGGGGCCGATCTCCTCGCAGGCAAAGCAGCGGACCTTGCGGGGAACGAGGGCGAACATCCCCCGCGTCCTTTAAAAACTCGTATCGCGGTTGGCGCGATCCGCGACGCGCTTGCGCTGGTCGGCCTTGATCTTCGGGCCGTCCTTCTCGAGCATTTTTTGCTTCTCGCGCACGTTCTCGCTGCGTGCGTCGGCGATCATCATCTCGATCGCGGCGAGCTCGTCTTCGTACTCCCACTTGGTGAGGAGCATGATGGCCAGGTCTTCATGCGTCTCTGGCTGCTTCATGCTCTCATGCACCTTGAGCTTGTGGCGCAGGGCGAGCGAACGCTGGATGAGCTCGAGCTTCTGAATCTTGTCCATGCGAACTAGTGTAACTCGGATGCGCCGCGCGGTTTACGGGAATAATTCCCGCAGTCAACGCCTTGGCGCGCCGAGAGCTACTTGCCGCTGGCCAGCTGGCGCAGAACGTAGGGCAGGATGCCGCCGTTCTTGAAGTACTCGATCTCGTTGAGGGTATCGATGCGCGAGAGGGCGGTGAACGTCTTCGTCACGCCGTCCTTCTCCGTCACCTTCACGTTGACCTTCATGCCCGGCGAGAGGACGTGCAGGCCTTCGATATCGAAGAACTCGTCGCCATCTAGACCGAGCGTCTTGGCGTTGTCGTCCCCGATGAATTGGAGCGGAAGAATGCCCATCCCCACCAGGTTGGAGCGGTGAATCCGCTCGAAGCTCTCGGCGATGACCGCGCGAAT
>JBEIOW010000103.1:0-6853 GCA_040377385.1 Bacteriovoracaceae bacterium
GCTGACGGATCGTCTGCTCAATGACTCGCGGACCAGCAAACCCGATCAGGGCTTTGGGTTCCGCTAGAATGACGTCCCCCAACATCGCAAACGACGCGGCTACCCCGCCCGTCGTCGGGTCCGTCAAAATAGAAATGTAGGGGATCCCCTTCTCGCGGAGCTGATGAATCAACGCGCTGGTCTTCGCCATCTGCATGAGGGAGAGAATCCCCTCCTGCATCCGCGCGCCACCGCTCGCCGAGACCACCACGGCCGGGAGGGCATCGCGCAGCGCTGCCTCGTAAACCAGGGCGATCTTCTCCCCGACGACCGAACCCATGCTCCCGCCCATGAACTTGAACTCGAAAACTCCGAGATGGTACGGCAAGCCACCCAAGGTCGCGCGGCCCGCGACGAACGCATCCTTCACCCCGGTGCTCGCAGCGGCGGACCGAAGTCGATCCCGGTAAGGCTTGGTGTCGTCGAACTCGAGAGGATCGTTGGAGACCAGGTCTTCACCGTACTCGTCAAAGCTCCCCTCGTCGGTGAGCATTGCGATGCGATCGGCTGCGGTCATGCGGAAATGGGCCGAGCATTCGGTGCAAACCTGAAAGGCTTCCTTCAGGATCTTGGATTGGAGAATCTCGCCGCAGCTCGAGCATTTCACCCAAAGGCCTTCGGGCACTTTGGAGGTGCGCTGACTCACCTGCGTCTTGATGCGGGGCGTCTTTAGATCGTCAAACCATGCCATAGCGGATGGTCAGAACTCTAACTCAGGCCTCGGGGAGCGTCCAAAGTAATCCGGTACTTAAGTGGCGTCAGAAGCGGTTTTGCGGCGGGGCGTCGCGGCCGCTTCTTCGAGCAAACCATAAAGCTCATCGGAGCTGCCATGACCGTAGCGGGAACCGCCGGAGCCTTTTCCCATTTTCTCGTTTTTGAACGCCTTCCGGAAAGCGTCGATGATCTTTGGATCAAATTGCGTGTCCGCGTGACGACAAAGCTCATCGTGCGCGAACTGAGCATCGAGACCCTTGCGGTAAGGACGCGTGCTCACCATCGCGTCGTAGGCATCGGCTACCGCGATCACGCGCGCGATCAAGGGGATCTCTTCGCCCCTCAGGCCGAGGGGATAGCCTTTGCCGTCCCACCGTTCATGGTGGTAGCGCATGCCCGCCATCACATCTTGTAAACTCTCGACGCGACCCATGATCGAAAAGCCGATTTCCGGGTGCTTCTTCATCTCTTCCCACTCGGAGTCATCGAGCGGAGACGGTTTTTTGAGGATTTTGTCTTCGATGCCGATCTTGCCCACATCGTGAAGCAGCGCCCCGAGCCGAATCCGCTCGAGCTGGTCGGCGCTTAGATCCAGATACTTGGCGATGCACATCGAATAATAAACGACCCGCTTGGTGTGGCCGCCCGTGTAGCTGTCTTTTTTCTCGATCGACTCGGCGAGCGCCTCCACCGTGTCGTAGAAGCTGCGCTTGAGTCCCGTGTAGAGTCGCGAGTTATCGATCGCGACGGCCACCTGATGTGCGAGCGATTGAACCATCGCGAGGTCATCGCCGCCGAAGGTGGCCCATCTTGGACCGGACGCACCCGGAGCCGGTGGTCGATCCGCGAGTGAGGAAAGCTTATTGATCGCCTGGAGGACCCCGATGGTCTTTTCCTTCACCCGGAGTGGGACGCAAATCATCGTGCGCGTCTGGAATCCGGAAGCCGCGCCCGCCTTGCGGTTATGCCGAGGATCGGCGCTCACGTCGTGAATGAGCAGACTTTCTCCGGTCATGGCGACGTAGCCCGCGATCGAGCGATCATTGATGGGAAGGCGCACTCCCCCCTTGAGTTTTTTTCCGGCCTCGCCGAGCGCCGATTCCCAGTAAAGCTCACCGGTCTTGGGATCGACGAGCAGCATCGAGGCGGTCTCGCACTTCACGAGACCACAGGTGGCTTCGAGTGATTTCTCATGAACTTCTGCCGGGTCGAGCGTGGAGTTGAGGAGCGTCGAGACCTGCGTCAGCAGCTCGAGCTGTTGCACTTTTTCTTGAGTCGCGAGGATGGTCTGGGCGATCTGGCCCTCAAGCTCGCGGATCTGATCGAGCGCCGCCAGGAGCGCGCGATCCCGATCAAAGGCGAGAGCGGATTTTTTTGCTGCAGCCTTCCGTGGCGGCATCGAAATCTCCGTGAGGGGGTTCTAGAAAGGGCGCGAAAGCGCGGCGAGTCGCGGATAAAAAAATGCCTCGGTAGAAGTCATCCTAACCCCACCGAGGCCCACGAGAGCTTTGAAACTGTCTCCCAGAATCCTTCCTTGGATTCTTTCCACAACCACCTATTCAGTCTACGGGGACTCGCGAGTGGGTCAACCCCCCGGAAGATTTTTTTTACCAGAACGCTCGAGAGCGAGTTGGTAAACCTCGTTCTTGGATACGGCAAATTTTTGGCTCACGATTTTCGCGGCCGAAGAGGGCTGGATTCCGGCCTCCAGACAGCATTCCAGTGCGAGCGCCCACGCGTCACTCGAACCAGCGCTATTCTGCGCAGAATCTCTCGCCGCATGTGACGACAACACGAGAACCCACTCCCCGCTCCAAACTTTCGCGTCCACCGCCTCCGCTTCACGCGCGGCAAACAGCACCTCTTGTGCCGTCCCGCGGAAGGCGCGCTCATGCACTTTGGACAGCTCTTTGAATGCGACGACCGACATCAGCGGGACGCTCTCGGCCAAGTCTTCAAGCGCGCGCTCGACGCGCTCCGGGCTTTCGAACCAAACCCCGATCGAGGGTGAATGGACTGAGGACAAAAATCTCGTGAACTCCTCGCGACGCTCGCGTGACGATCGCGGCAAAAAACCGAAGAACGAAAAACCACTCCCCGTCCATCCCGAAGCCGAAATCGCCGCGGTCACCGCGCTCGGACCCGCAATCGGAACGACCCGCACGCCCGCCTCCCAGGCAAGACCCGCCAAACGGGCTCCCGGATCACTCACCCCCGGAGTGCCCGCATCGGACACCAGCGCTAGCGACGCGCCAGCGAGCAAGCGTCCGACCACGGCCTCCGCCGCTCGCTGCTCCAAGTGCGCATCGAAACGCTCGAGCGCGGGAGGCGCAATCCCCAACCCCGCCAAAAGCGCTCGCGTGCGGCGCGTATCTTCACAAAGAATCGCGTCGACCTGCGAAAGCGTCTCGATCACGCGCGGACTTGCATCCGCGAGATTGCCGAGCGGAGTCGCCACCACGTACAGGACGCCGTTCAGCGCTGGGCTAGGCAGCTTTTCGCCAGCGGTTTTTTGCCTCTTGGGAGTCTTCATGTCCAAACCGATACTGAAGATGGGCAGACAACGTTTCAAGGAAGAAAGGCCGAACACTCAAACATGGCGATGAAAACTCAGGTCAAAAAAGTCGGGGACTCAGTAGTAGTGCAAATGGACGGGAGACTCGACTTTGAGGTTCAAGATCCGCTGCGCGAGCGCCTTCACCAGATCATGGACTCGGCACAGACCGACTCCGTCGCCAAACGCGTCATCTTTGACTTCGAGAACCTTGAATTCGTGGGGTCGAGCGGCATCTCCGTTTTCATCCAAACTCTGCGCGAGATCAACGCGCAGTCCGAGGTCAAGCCTCGCTACTGCAACGTGAAGAGCGAGTTCCGCCGCATGATGAAGGTTCTCGACGAGACCGACGGTTTTGAGTTCTTCGACTCCGTCGATCGCGCTCGTAAAACCTACGACTGCTGATCGCTTGAAGTAAAAGTCGACGGACTTGCCGGGATCCAGACCGAAGGCGACGCCACGCCCTCGCTCACGGAGTTCAGGCACCTTCCCGACTCGGCCAGATCCCCCGAAAATCTCGCCAACGGTCGCGGTCCCAAGACCACAGATCGCAGCGCACTTCCTCGGCACTGCCTTGGTAGCGAGCCAAGTACGTGCGCACCGCCCGTTCAAAACGCCGCCACTTGCGGCGGTCGGCGAACTCGATCGGTTCAGCTAGACTTGCCGTGCGACGCCCGCGGACCTCAACGAACACGAGCACCTTGCAGCCTTCCGCTGTCTCCTCGTAAATCAGATCGACCTCGCCACCCCGCGCTCGAAAGTTCGACTCAAGCAGCCGGACCTGGCTTCCGAATTTTCGCTCAATCTCCAGCCAGGCGCGCGCCTCAGCAAACCTTCCCCACTCCAGCGCTTCGCGCTTCTGTTCGATCGACATTCACTCCGCGGAAGCGAAAGTCGTGCCGCCCAACCCGCGCGCGCGCAGCGCCTCGGCCACGGGGGCGAAAGAACGCCGATGCAGGATGCACGGCCCGAGCTCAATGAGGGCGCGCCGGTGCACGGGCGTGGCGTAGCCCTTGTGAGCGGCAAAGCCATAGCCCGGATGAGATTCACACCACTCCGTCATCTGGCCGTCCCGGTGGACCTTAGCAATGATGGAGGCGCACGCGATCGAAAGGCTGATGAGATCCCCCTTCACCACGGTCGTGGCGCGTGCGCGCCAGGCCGGAGGGGGCGAACTTTCCGTCTACGAGAAGATGCTCAGGTAACCGCGGGAGCGAGTCCGCCGCGCGACCCATCGCGAGCAACGTCGCGTGATGAATATTGAGAGTATCGATCTCCTCGACCGACGCCTCACCGATCGACCAGCCGAGCGCCCACGCGCGAATTTTAAGCGCGAGTTCGGTGCGCACCTCGGACGCGATCAGCTTGCTATCGGTGACGAGCGCCATCCATTCGGGGCGCGATGCGGGATGCAGCGCTTCGGGAGGAAGAAGAACGGCCGCGGTGACCACCGGGCCGGCGAGGCAGCCCCGCCCCACCTCGTCGACTCCAGCGACGAGGCGAGACGGGAAGCCATTTTGAATCTCCCAGTCGAGACCGGGACGCGCAGGCAAGTCCGTGCGGACCTTACCCATCGCGATTTACGCTTTGGACTTGGCTTCAGACGCAACAGCTTTGGCCTGCGCCTTAGCTTGAGCCTGAGCCTGCGTCTCGACTTCTTTGTCGATCTTCGCGGCGCGGCCTTCGAGCTCGCGGATGTAGTAGAGCTTCGCGCGACGAACGCGGCCCGATTGGACCACTTCGAGCTTCGCGATCTTAGGCGAAGACTCGAGGAAGATCCGCTCGACGCCCACACCGTGGGACATCTTGCGCACGTTGAAAGACTTGCTCGCGCCTTTGTTGTTGAGCGCGATCACGAGGCCTTCGTAGATCTGGACGCGCTCTTTGTCGCCTTCCTTGATCTTCACGTGAACCTTGACGGTGTCGCCGGCCTTGAACACGGGGAAATCCGTGCGGCGCGTTTCGTTTTCGATCAGGTTGACCTTGTCGACCAGACCTTCGGCCACCTTGCGGGAGCCGCGGGAATTCGTTTTCTTGTGAATGCGTTTCTTAGCCATGGAGGCACTGCTTTCTCTTTACTCGGCGAACTTGGCGGCCAAAGCCCCTTGCTCTCCGAGGGATCATACATCCGTTCATACATCTGGCACATTGACGTGAGAGGCGCCTCGCGGAGCCTTTCACCGGTTACAGTCCGAACAGCCGATCGAGAATGATCGCGACAGCTGCACGAACAGAGAGGTGGTTATAACCTCCATCGCCTTCAGGCCCGTACACCGGGGCCAGGATCCGGTGTACCGCGGGATAGAAGGATTCCGAAACACCCCAACCCGTTCCAAACACCAGAAGTGCGGGACGGGTCCGCTGGGGATCGGCGAGCTCTTTCCGATAATCGGAATAGCTCACCGAATTCGGCCGGTTCCTCGCGTCGGTCAGAACCACTTCTGGTTCCTCCCCACACTCAGCCCGGATCGCGGACTTAATCTCCTCGAACTCCTTCACCAGGGTCACCAGTGCAAGCGCTTCAAAGCGGTCAGGATGATATTCCTTCGCTTTGGGCGACTGCCAGTGATCCAAGATCCGGCCGACGAGCTGATGCTGCATCTCGATCGGAGTGAGGACGAAATACTTCCTCATTCCAAAAGTCCGCGCCGATCTCGACAAGTCATGCAGGTCGAGATTGGTCACGGCGGTCGTGACCTCCTCCCCTTTCCGATTGGTCATCGGGTAGTGGAGAAGCGCCATGTAAACCGGTGCAGCCACAGGGGAATGAGACGTACCATCGGCGTGGCGGCGCATCAAGATTTCTTCTTCGGGGGAAGCGAGGCCCCGGATGCCAAAAAGGCCTCCCAGAGATCCGGGCGTTTGGCTTGGGTCCGGCGGCGGCTCTCTGCGTCGCGCCAGGCGGCAATGGCCGTGTGATTCCCGCTCAGCAGAATTTCCGGAACCTCCCGATCGCGCCAGACCCGAGGCCGGGTGTACTGCGGGGACTTCAAGAGGCCATTCTCCAGACTGTCGTCAGCCACGGAGGCGGGGTTGCCCACCACTCCGGGGATCAGACGGGTGACCGTATCGGCGATCACGAGCGCGGGCAGCTCTCCACCCGTCAGAACGTAATCCCCGATCGAGAGTTCCTCATCCACGCATTCCTCGATAAATCGCTCGTCTAGGCCCTCGTAGTGGCCGCAAATCAGTACCAGGCGGTCGTAGGCCAGCAGCTCATGGGCTCGCTTCTGCGTGAAGCGTGGGCCTTGTGGCGAAAGGAGAAGGGTCCGAGTCTTCGGGTTGCGCTCGGGCACGATTGCCTGCCAGGCCGCATAAAGCACGTCCGCCTTCATCAGCATGCCCGCGCCGCCGCCGTAAGGCGTATCGTCGACCGTCCGGTGCTTGTCTTTGGCTTGATCGCGGAGCTGGTGGGTGGTGAAGCTCGCTAGTCCCTGCTCTTGGGCGCGACCGAGCAAGCTGGTTCCGAGAACCGCTGGGAAGAGGTCCGGGAAAAGCGTGAGAAAATGGAACTCGAGACAGGGACTATTCGACGATTTCGAGGAC
>JBEIOW010000005.1:0-15837 GCA_040377385.1 Bacteriovoracaceae bacterium
GATTGACCGTGAGGCCCCCGTCCGGAAGGAGGGTGACGATCACCCCCTCGGGCCGGCCGGAGCTGACCTGTCCGCTTGCCTTAGGCAGCGAAACATCCATGCCCATACCGACCATCGCTGAGCTCGTGACCATAAAGATAATGAGGATCACGAGGAAGATGTCGACGAGCGGGGTGATATTGATCTCGGCGACGATGTCTTCGCTCTCATCGTCCGCCGAGGAGCCCGAAGGGCCGACCTTAAGCGCCACGGTTGGGATTCCACTCCGAGTTCTGAACCAGCTCGGCCAACTCTTCCGTTTGCAGGCGAACCTTCAGCACCAAGCCGCCCCAGCGATTTTGAAATGCGTTGTAGGCCATGACGGCGACGATCGCGACTGCGATGCCCGCGGCCGTAGCGACTAGCGCCTTGGAAATCCCCGCCGCGACGACCGCGAATCCACCGGCACCGGTGGCCGCCATATCCCCAAAGGAGCGCAGAATCCCGATCACCGTGCCGAGCAACCCGATGAAGGGCGATGCGGTCCCGATCGTGCCCAGAATCCAGAGATAGGATTTCAACTCTTGGTTCTCGAGGAGGCGTTTGCGCTCCATGGCTTCGCGCCAATGAACGCGCTGCGCGGCGTCCTTCGCGTTCAACCGATCCAGAGCCGTCATCAAGATCCGGGAAGTGGGGACGCGCGCGTGCGTCGCACAGAGCTCCTTCAACGAATCTCGCTCACCCCTTAAAATCCGATGGGTGGCCTCGAGCTGGAACGAATGCAGCTCCGAGCCCAGCTGCCGAAACCGCCAAAGCCGCTCAAAAATCACGCCCCAGATGAGGAGCGAGCACAGCAGCAACGGAATCATCACGAAACCGCCGGACTCGATGATCTGGTTCATGCCCCACATAGAAGCCACCTAGCTGAATTGAATGACGAAATGAAAAGCCCGGTTTGAGAATTAAGCGTCGCCCGTTAGGATGTCAATTGAATGCTCCTTCGCTCTGCACTCCGCGTTTTTTGTGGGCTCTTGGCTTTCGGGACGATGCCCGCCTGCACGCCCGCGCCCGCACCCGTTCGCGACAAGGGGCCCGTCTTCGAGCGCGCAGATGCCGTCCGCGCCACGACGCGGATCGAGATCCTGCGCTATGACCGCGAGCGTGGCGCTTCCTGGACGGCCGCGTTCAGCCGTGACGCTGATGGGCGCTGGCAGGTGGAGCGCGCGCCCGAGGGCGCCCCACTCTTAGATCGCCAAGCGGACAGCGCATTTTTTGTCAAACTCCTCGACCTTCTCTCCTCGCTGAAAATCCAAAAAGTGGCGGGAAATGCTCCACTCGCGGAGCTGGGCCTTGACCCGCCCCTCATCGCCCTTCGCATGACCCTGGCCGACGGAAAGGGCGAACCCGTCGAACTCCGACTCGGCACGACCGAAGAAGCGGCTCGCTACGCTTACGCCTCCCTTTCCTCCGATGCCCCATCGCCCAAGCAAGGACCTCCCGTTTGGGAAGTGCAGGGCGCAGCACTACACTTTCTCGGCTTCATGGATTCGTTTTCGTTCCTACGCGATCGGCGCCTGGTTTCCCCTTGGATCGCGGACGACGTGGACATCCTACGAATGAAGCGCAACCAGTCTCCACTCCTCGATGGCGAGCGCGAAGGAGTTCGCTGGAAGAACAATGCGCGCCAACCGGTCGCGGATCGAACCTCCACGGTCATCGCCGAGAAGCTCGATGCCCTCACCCACTTGCGCGCGCAAGCTTTCATCGACGACGCGGCGGAAGTGGCGCGCCTCGAAAAACTTTCTGCAGGAACGAAAGAACGATTGAGCGCGGAACTTCTCGATCGCGACGATCGCGCACTCACGATCGAAGTCTTGCGGGACGGGAATCGCCTCTACGCCAAAACCACACACCGTCCCGGCGCTTGGTTCGAACTTCACCCCGACGCGGCCCGGTTTTGGAACGCCGGCTCCCCTTACTCGCCCGCTGCGCTCAGCGGCGCTCGCGGCACGAAAGCAGGCCCCCGTTGACCCAGCCACCCAATCCGCTCTATCGCCCGCTCTATATCAAAGGCAACGTGAGCTTCACGCTCGACCGCACGGTGCTGAGTTACGGCAAAAAAGATGTCTCTCTCTTCGGGCTCGCGGGGCTGCCCTGGCATCCGCTCAAGCCCAAGGTTCACTTCGGTCAGATTGTTCTCGCGCAGCTGGAGCTGATCCAGCATCCCGGCTTTGAGCTCAACGTGGCGGCGCACATCAACCGTGAGATCACGACGCACTCCCAGTACATGGGAATTCGCTTCCGTCTCGACGCTGACCAAAAAGCCCGTCTGGATGAAATGATCCAGAAGCACGGCTACCTCCCCGCCGCCAACAAACGGAAATTCCCCCGTGTCCCGTTCATCGACTGGATTCAGGCGTTCCCCGCCCGCGCGCTCGTGTATCCGAAGGGTTCACCGTTTGAACCCGTTCAACCGCCGATCTCGACTTCGGTTTCCAACTTGAGCCCGGAAGGACTCCTCCTCAGCTCCGACAGCTCCAACTCGGCCGAGCTCAAACCCGGTCAACGCGTCGAAGTCGTGATCGAGCCTCGCGGTTGGTTCCCGACGTTCATCCGGGTACAGACTTCGGTTCGCCGTATCCTGGACGACATTTCCGTCACCAACGGTAATCCCACGCGATCCTTCGGACTGCAGTTTGTGCAGTTCGAACCCGGCCATCAGGCGATCTATAAAGATCTCCTCAAGGATATCGTCAAACGGATTCAGGCCGGGCGAGACTCCGCACCCAAGAAGGGCTGACTCCCCGAAGATCGGGAATGCGCCAGTGCGCAAGCGAGGTGTCTTGGGCGAAGTGATTCGTCGACTCGATCACCGCGACGAACGCGCCCGCATCGCGCCCCGACTTCACGCCCGCCTGCGAATCCTCAAAGACCAGACACTCCGAAGGCATCATCCCCAGCAAGTCCATGGCTTTCAGGAATCCATCGGGCGCGGGCTTGCTGCGCGGGTAATCTTCCGCGCCCAACACCACTTCGAAGTGCTCACGCACGCCAAGCTTCTCGAGCGCCCAGAGGATTTCGTGGCGGAACGATCCGGAGACCAGCGCGAGACGGTACTCGGTCGCGAGCGCACGTACCGCTTCCGCGGCACCGGGCACCCACTGCGGATCGCTTTCTACTGCGGCACGGTAGCGCGTGAGAATCTCGCGCTTGGCCTGCGGGCCAGGAATCGGAATCTCGTATTTTGAAAAGAGAAACTGAAACGCGCTCTCCCAGGTCCGCCCCGTGATGAATTCCGCGTCGCGCGGATCAGGATTCAAGCCCCAGCCGCGCATGCACTCGTCGAGCGCTCGCTCCGCCGCGCGCTCCGTATCGATGAGCGTCCCGTCCAGATCAAAGAGGATCGCCCGAATCAGAGGAGCGGCGGCTTGAGGGTCAGTCACGCAGCGGTCCGCCTTCGCCGGCAAACTCCCGCTTCCAGCGATCCGCGAAGCGCTCGGCGCCATGGGGCTGCGCCAGTAACCAGCTTGCCTTCACCCACGCACATTCCGGCGTCAGATCCCCCGCCGAGAGCGCGCCTTCGCGGGTCATCCGTTTGGCCGCCTCGTAGAACGCAGGCTTCATCCGTTGCCCCGGGAACTCCGTACGACTCTCCGTGACGCTGACGATCGGCTTCCCGAGGCGACGCGCCTCGCGCAGAAGCGCGATGAATTCCGCATCGTGCGTGGGGGCCGTACCGGATTGAAAGATCACCAGGACCAACCCGTCGACCGAAGGCAGAAGCTGCTCCCGAATCAACGCGGAAGGAAATCCTGGGGTGACATGCAGAAGCGGTACTCGCTCGGAGAAGCGGTCCTGCATCTTTCCCGCGCGCGGAGCGAGCCGCCGGGAGGCTGCGCCCGCATGAAAACGAATCGCCGCGCCCACATCGGCAATCGCGGGGGCTTGGGGACTCTCGAATCCCCGAAAGTCCTGCGCGCTTCGCTTGCGCGTCCGATTGCCCTGAAAAAGTTGATCATCGAAAAAAATGGAAACCTGGCGCCCCAGCTCACTCCGTCCAGAAGCCGCAAGCTCCACCGCCGAGACGAGGTTGCGGCGGGCGTCCGTCCGAACCGATGCGAGCGGACGCTGCGCGCCCGTGAGAACAACCGGTTTTTTGCAAGGCCGCAGGAGAAACGAGAGAGCGGAAGCCGTATACGCGAGCGTGTCCGTTCCGTGCAGCACGACGAATCCGTCATACTGATTCCAGCGCTTCTTGATGCGGTCAGCGATCTCGACCCAGTCCTGAGGACCGATGTGCGCGCTGTCACAGTTCATCAGGATTTCCACGCGCGTGCGCGCGACCGAATCCAGCTCCGGAACGTGACGGCGGAAACGGCTCACCAGCCCCGCTTCGCTCAAACGAGGGGTCTTCAAGGCGCGACGCCCCTTGCCGGGCTCCATCCCGAAGGTCCCGCCCGTATACAGAATCAAAACCCGGCGCTGCGACATGGGGAGAGAGTAACCAACGCTCCAGCGCCGGGCAATCGCTCAGAATACGCCTTGGCAGGAAAAGCGCGGAAGCCCTTCTGCATTCACGGGCCGGACCTCCTCGTCCGAGACGAACTCACTCTGGGGCCCATGACTAAACACACGCATCGCCTGCTGAGCCGGCCAGGCGACCTGCGCGCCGACGACGTCGTGACGCTCATCGCCCGCACCGGTATGAACGCGAACTCGGCTTCCATGCTCGCAGCGGTAGCCACAAGGGACGTCGAACTCCTTCCGAAGGTCGCGTACCCGAGGCGCCGGCAGTGGGCAGGCCACCGCATCCGGACTCAGTCGGCCGTACCAAACTAGGCTCAGTTTCTGTTTGGAACCGACCCGAAATAGGAGCGAACCCTGATCCGCGTCCGCCCAAGTGCGGGATTCGCTCTCCTTGTCCGTGAGCAGCTCAACCCGCGTCCAAACCACGGGCGTCTCGGCATAAAACCGCGCCGAGCGGAATGCCAGCTCCACGGGTCGATCCTCACCCGCCGCGCGATCAAACGGGATCGACTGCTGAATGATCGTCACGAGCTGTGGAGTTTCCGGACGGGCCAACTCGATGTGCGCGCTACGCGGCCCGTCGTTCGTGATCTCTTGCCAAAGGAGAGCCGTCTCCTGCCGCGCGCGAAGTGCTCCGTGATCCAGAGGAGACTGTTCGGGTGTCCGAGTGGCGACCTTGAGACCGACGACCGGACCCGCGAGACGAAGGGAAAGTCGCAGACTCAGCTCGGTCCCATCGGCCAATCGAAGCAAGGCTTGCAAGGTGAGCCACTTCTCCGGATCCAGTGACTCAACCGCGCCGCCCACGCATTCTGGAAGCGGAACCCACCAGCGTCCCCGCTCGTAGGCCGCCAGCGATTCGCTTCCAACGGACGGATGGCACTGAACAACGACTTCGGAAACCTCCACTCCACCGAGGCGCGAAGGAAACTCTAATCGGAACCGATCGCGCGCCCAGGCTTCGCGCGGAACGGTCACGACTTCCCGAAGCGCCCAGCTCTCTCCGAAAATCTCCCAGTCCGGCCCGCGCGCGAGAGTCGACTCACCTGTCGAGAGCGACATCTTGAGATCGGGAAGCCCGCCCACCTGGGAGGGGGAGTCCGATCCACCTCCTCCCGCGACGGCCTCGGGCTGCTTCCGCGGAGTTCCCTGGCCACAACCCCAGAGCGCCACCAAGATCAGCCCCATGAATAATCCGTTCGAACCCCAGCGAATTGATGAATGCCGCATTCTGAATCTCCCTTTTGGGGAGGCGCTAGAGCAGCTTCTAGGCCAAGACCGAACAGGAGCCTGAAGCTCATGAGCCTCATTGCCGCCCATGGAATCGGTTCAATATTGAACGCTACGGACCGTATTCGGCCGCAAACGTTCGTGTTAGAACTAGGCGCATGAGCCTGAAAGACTTCGAAGAACCGGAAATCCATAGCCCCGTCGAGACGATGCGACACAGCGCGGCGCACGTCATGGCCCACGCCGTCCAGAACCTCTGGCCTGAAGCCAAGTTCGGGATCGGGCCGACTATCGAGAACGGTTTCTATTACGACATGGATCTTCCGGTGAAGCTCACGCCCGAAGACCTTCCGAGGATCGAGGAGGAGATGAAGAAGATCATCGCCACTCGCAAGCCCTTCGTGCGGAACGAACACCCCATCGCAGAAGCGATCGAGCTGTTCCGGAAGCTGAACCAACCTTTCAAAGTCGAGATCATCGAGAATCTGCGCGACCAAGCGGGCGCGACGACGGTCAGCACGTACACGGAGACCGACTTCACCGACCTCTGCCGCGGTCCGCACGTGAAGTACCTGAACGAGATCAAAGCGTTCAAACTCATGTCGATCGCCGGCGCCTACTGGCGCGGTAACGAGAAGAATCCGCAGCTTCAGCGCATTTACGGCGTGGCCTTCGAGAAGAAGGAAGAGCTTGAGGAGTACCTGCACTATCTCGAGGAAGCGAAGAAACGCGATCACCGCAAACTCGGGAAGGAACTCGACTTGTTCAGCTTCCACCCGGAAGCGCCGGCGAGCCCGTTTTTCCACCCCAAAGGAACGGTCGTTTACAACCGACTCACCCAGTTCATCCGCGATCTCTATGGTCCGGAAGAATACGAAGAGATCATTACGCCGCAGATCATGGACGTCGCGCTTTGGAAGAAGAGCGGCCACTGGGACAACTACCACGAGAACATGTACTTCACGGAAGTCGACGAGCGTCAGTTCGCCGTCAAGCCGATGAACTGCCCGGCCTCGACCTTCGTCTTCGCGTCCAACAAACGTTCGTACCGCGATCTGCCGCTGCGCCTCGCGGATTTCGGCCGTCTCCATCGCTACGAGAAATCCGGCGTCACCGCCGGCCTCACCCGCGTGCGCACGTTTTGTCAGGACGACGCCCATATTTTCTGCACGCCCGATCAAATCGAGCCCGAGATCAAAAAAGTCTGCGCGATGATCCTGAAGACCTACGAGCTCTTCGGATTCGACGACGTGAAGATCGCTCTCTCCACGCGTCCGGAAAAACGCGTCGGTTCAGACTCGCTTTGGGATCAATCAGAAGCGGCACTCAAAACCATCCTCGACTCGCTCGGAACGCCTTACGAGGTCAACGCCGGCGACGGCGCCTTCTACGGCCCGAAGATCGACTTCCGCGTGCGGGACGCTTTGAAGCGTTATCACCAGCTCGGTACCGTTCAGCTCGATTTCTCGATGCCGGACCGTTTTGCGCTCGAGTACATCAACGCCGACAACACCGCCGTGCGACCCGTCATGGTTCACCGCGCGGTGCTGGGATCGATTGAGCGCTTCATGGGCGTCCTGATCGAACACACGGCGGGCGCCTTCCCGTTCTGGCTCGCTCCGGTTCAAGCGCGACTGGTCCCGATCAAGGATCCACACGTGGACTACTGCAAGGACTTCGCAAAGAAGCTCAAGCGGATGGGCCTCCGGATCGACATGGACGACCGCAACGAGTCCATGGGTCTCAAGACCCGCGAAGCTCAGATGGCCAAGATCCCGTTCTCGCTCGCCGCCGGCGATCGCGAGATCGCGGACGGCAAGTTTGCGCTCCGGAAGTACGGCGAGAAGGACATGAAAGTCCTCACGCAGGACGAAGTGCTCGCGATGTTCGCCGAGCTCAATGAAGTTCCACGCCGGCTTGCCCAGTTCGAATAGCGTCCCCGCGCACGAAATCGAGCGCATGCGGGCCTTCATTCAAGCGCACACTCTTCCCGGAAACGCGGGTAAGCCGATCTGCGTGATCGAGCCGTGGAGCGCCTCTTTTCGCGGTGGCGACAATCTGTCGTGGGACGCGTGGATCGCAGCCCGCGCCTCGCATTGGCGCTTCTGGCAGATCGGTCGTCGATTCGACAGCGCGGTCGAGGGCTGCGAGTACTACTTCTGGACGCCGAACCGATCGCGCATCGCGGCCCTGATCGCGCAGTCCAAAGCCTTCGTCGGATCGGACCCTGAGCTTCTCAGGCTGGCGGGGTCGCTGGGCATTCCCGTCTTTACGGTTCAACCCGAACCGCACGCTCCTACTCGGCACCGCGCTCCGGATGCTGAGTTTCTCACCGCCAACCGCTAAACCAGCCCACCACCGGTTGTGGAGACCCTCCGACTCAAGTACCCTTTGCTCAAGATGGCGCGACCACGCAGAAATGCCCGAGTGATTTTCGACGTCCTGTACGGCTTCATTCCGATCACGGAGTGGGAAGAGCAGATCATCAACTCTCCTTTCTTTCAGCGCCTACGCTGGATCAAGCAGCTGGGCTTCGCCAACTACATCTTCCCTGGCGCCGAGCACAACCGCTTCGCGCACGTGATCGGCGTGATGCACTCCATGGATCAGATGATCCGCGCGCTCGGCATCGGCGTCTCGGACGAAGAACTCTTTGATCCGAAATCCCGCTCCCCCGAAGCGATGCTGCACAAGAGCTTGCGCGTATCGGCGCTGCTGCACGACATCGGCACGTTTCCGTTCAGCCACGCGATCGAATATGCCTACATCCGCCACGGCAACGTGGACGAGGAAGCCGCCGCTCGCAGCGGGAAAGCCTCGACGCGGAAGCGCGCGATCAAGAACCTGCCGAACTCGCACGAACATCTGGGTTCGTTCATCATCAAGAATACGAACTACGACGGCGGCCTTACCCAGATCCTCGAGAAATACGGCCTCGACCCCAAAAGGATCTCCGACATTATCAAGGGCGAGTCGCCTCACCCCATCGCCAACCAGCTCATGCATTCGGACCTCGATGCCGACCGCATGGACTATCTGCTGCGGGACTCCCATTACACGGGCCTACGCTATGGCCAATTCGACCGCGATTACATCCTTGCCAACCTCGTCACCTACGACGCGGGCTCGGGCGATATCGGTTTCGGCGTGCGCGCCAACGCCGTGCATGCGGTTGAGGACTTCCTGATCGCCCGATTCAGCTGGTACTCGCAGATCATCAAGAACCAAGGCTCGGCCAAGTTCGACATCATGTCCTCGCACATCGCGAAGGCGTTCCTCGAGCACGGCCTGATCTATTCCTTTCACGAGCTGCTCGAGATGGTGAGCGAAGGCGACGAGCGATTCTTCTGGTGGAACGACATCTACTTTATGAGCCGCGCGCAGGACATCCATCTGCGGCAATCGATCAAGGATCCGCGCATCCAAGAGCTCACCGAGATGTTGCTCTATCGTCGCGCACCCAAGACGCTGAACCACCCACTCTTCGCTCACCGGATCCTGAAGGACGACTCCACCGGGTCGGATCAGGAGAAAGAAAAACTCATCCAGCGCATCCGCAAGCTCGCCGCCGAGTTCCAGAAGGTCATCGATCGCCACGGGACGGGACGCGAATGGATTCTGGTCGACGTCCCCGAGAAGGACGTCGTCTTCACCCGCGGCATCAAGCAGATCGTCAAGAAGCGCTCGAGCGACAACCTTTACCGCGAGCGCGACCCGGTCAAGATCGTGGAGCGCGATGGCAGTCCACGTCTTCTAGTCGAGATGGAAAACTCGCTGATGAAGCACCTCTCGGGTTTCTACAACTTCGTGCCGAGCGTTTACGGAAATGAACCGGCGATTCAGCTCCTGCGGAAACGCGGGTTGCTCGAGGGTTCGGCGCGGGGCGGTGGGACCAAGTCGTCCCGGGGCTGACGGGTTTGCCGTCAGTGTCGACGGTGGTGAGAATCTAGTCCCACTTCAAACAATTCGCGCGGCCCTGGTCGTTCTTGTTGAGCTTGAACTTAGGGACACCGCTGTTACCGGTGAAGTTCACGACGGGATACATGACGGCGTCGAAGTAGTCCGCCGGGAGATTGCCCGCCTGGCAGCTCGGAACACCCTGACGAGTCGGACTTTGCTCGCAGCTGTGATCCAGTCCCGCAAGGTGGCCGAATTCGTGGACGAGAATCGATTTCAAATCCGGCACTCGTTTGCCGGCAACGAAGTAGTCCTGAAAATTGATTTCGATCTGCGAGTTGTAAAACGTGCCGTTGGCGTCCGGACAGGTCGTCGTCACGCCGATCGCCCCACTTCCGTAAATCCAGCCCGAGCTGCGCTTGTAGAGAATCACGCTATCGGTGAATCGGCCGCTCTGAATGATGGCGTGACTTGCGCAGATATTGGACGGCGGACTAGAGATCGCAGCTTCCTGGCCGCCCTGGCCATCAAAAACCGGGTAGCCCTTGGAGGAGCCGTAGAACTCATTCCAGATCGCGATCCCCTCAAGAATCGTCGCCTTCTCCTCCGCGCTGAAGTTCCCAGCTGCAAAAAGCACCGGGACGGCGTGCAGGCCCCAATCGCCCAAGAATGTTCCGCCCTGATCCGTACCGTATTTGCATTCCTTGGTGAGGAGCGAAGACTTCTTGGTAGGAACCGCGTAGGCGCAGCCCACTGTGAGCGCAAGAAACGCCCAAGCCAGCGACCGCATCGCTATCGAAGTGATCCGTCCCCCAAAATCGCTCAAAAGAACCCCCATATACCTGACTATATTAGTATACTTATAGATCACCCCAGACCGCAACTTCCTTGGTCGACTTTGACGCCGCGCCTAACCCCCCGAAAAACCTAGGCTATTTGCCATCCTATGGTACTGTTTTGGCCATGTCGGAACTGAAAACAGTCGTCATTACGGGTGCAGCCAGCGGAATTGGGTTCGAGCTTGCGCGGAATCTGCGCGCTCACGGCGGATACCGGCTCGTTCTGATGGGACGGGATCGCGCAAAACTCGAGAAGGCCGCGCAGGACCTCGGCGGCAATCCCGATCTCGTTCACGTCGCGGTTTGTGACCTTGCGGATCTCGCGCAGGTGAAGAAAACGGCCGAACGCCTGCGAACCAGCTTCTCGGAAATCTACGCGCTCGTGAACAACGCCGGCGTCTACCCCTTTGGCGGAGTGGCGACCACGACTGAGAACCAATGGGATGACGCCTTCAATGTGAACCTGAAGTCCGCGTTCTTCTTGATTCAGGGCCTCCACCCTTCGCTCGCGAAGAGCCGTCACGGCGCCCGTGTCGTCAACGTCTCCTCCACCGCCGGGATTCTACCCAATCACTTTGCTCTGGCCTACTCGGTCTCGAAGGCCGCGATGATCCAAATGAGCAAGACGCTCGCCAAAGAAATGGGCAAGGACAACATCACGGTCAACTGCGTTTGCCCCGGCATCGTTCGCTCGCCGCTGCACGAGGCCTATCATCCGAGCCGCTCGGAGCTGGAAGAGTTCTACGCCAAGCGCGGCTCCACCTTCCCGCTGGGCCGGGTGGGTGAGCCCAAGGATGTTGCGGGAGCGATTCAATTCTTCCTCAGCGAAGAAGCCGCCTGGGTGACCGGCGACGTCTTCGTTATCGATGGCGGCCGACTCCTTCTCTAATTTCGGAACTGCTCAGCTCTCCATCGCGATCCATGCGCTCGAGCTTTGCCCCCGTCGCGCGCAATCGCCCGAGCGCCTCGACCGTGGGGTGACCGTAAGTATTGCCGGTACCGCTCGAAATCCAAATCCGTTCCGGCTTGAGTGCCTCGAGAAAGCCCGGATCACTCGAGAACCTCGATCCGTGATGACTCGCCTTGAGGATCCAGCGCCTACCCTCGGGAAACGCGCCCGCTTTCCACCACGCTCGCTCTTGCTCCACCGAGGCATCGCCGAGATTGAGGTACGCACGCGCACTCGGCAGCTCGACCCAGTAGCCCGCCATCTGCGCATTCCCATCGCGTTTTTTTTTTCGCCGCTCAGGTCCAGATCGCAGTTCCCGAAGACGCCGTACGAGCGCGTCCTTCGCTGGTGCCGCACGAACTCCTGCGCCCGGCGCAAGCTCCCCGCTCAGAAGACGCTGCTCCAGCTCGCGGGGCGGTGAGCCTTCCGGCGTGAAGGGGCCACTGACTTCCTTCACCGGAACAAGCGCCGCGAGGCGCTCCAAACCGCCCGCGTGATCCTCATCCCAATGCGTGATCGCGACGTGGTCGAGACGAACTATCCGGTGCCTCGAAAGCTCCTCCACCCACCTTAGCCAAGAAGACGCATAGAGGGATCCCACGTCGATGGCCTCCGCGCGTCCTCGGCCGAGAACCCACGCAGCATCGCCTTGTCCGACGTCTCGCTGCACGACGGTGATTTCAGAACGACCAGTCCTCTCCAGCATAAATAGACGCAGAACGATCACGAACATCACCAAAACCAGCGCTGCTCTTGCGCGGCAGACGAAGCCCTTCGCCTTCTTTTCGCCAATTGCGAAGAATACAAACGCGAGCAAAGCGGCCGGGAGCAGCGTCTCCACAGATACGTTGAACCAACCGCCCCACCGCGGCACCGTCCGCAGGCTCAACTCCAGGAGGAACTCGAGCGGAAAGGAAAACAGCGCGCCCCACTCCGGAGCGAACGCACCCCACGCGGCCAGAGGCAAGATCGCAAACAACACCAAGGGGCCGCCGATAAAATTCAGCACCGGCGTCCACGGCGCAATCCAGCCGAGCGCGATGATTTCGTACACCGCCACCCCTACCCAGGAACCCCAGGCCATTGCGGCGTGCTCGCGCCAACTTCCGGGTCTCCCGTCACGACCCGAAAATCGATCGAGCGCGATCAGGCCCCCAGCGACGGCGAGAAAATAGTGAAGTGCGCCACGCAACCCGAGTTCTTCCGGTTCGGCCGAATAGGCGAGAAACAACCGGTAAGCTCCTTCTAGTCCGCCGAGAAGCGCGAGCGAGCCGAGCAAACTCCACCGGTAGCCACGAGCCAGCGCGAGCCGCCGCAATCCGAGGACCACCAGCGGACGCAGCATCCCCCATCGCAATCCTCCCAAGATCCAGAGCGAGATCCCGATCGACCATTGAAGCACGGCCGTCGCCCTCAATACTTCGCGCGCAGGGAGCTCGAACCGACTCGCAACAGAGAACCCAACCGCTCGGATCACCGAAAAGAGGGCGTAGAGGTGCAAGCCGGTTGCGTTGAAGAGGTGTACCCAGCCGAACGAGCGCAAGAGGTTCTGGTGCTCACCCGCCGCCCGCTCCCCGAGAAAAACACTGCGGATGACACCAAAACGATCCATCCCCGACCAACGCCGCGAAAGTTCGGTACGCATTCGTTCAACTTTGCGAAGAGCCTGATCCAAAATGCGGCCTACCTCACCGGTGGGGATCGGATGGGCCCTTTGCGGTATCTCTAGAATTTCCCACGCCCCGCGCTTGAGCTGCCTGAACTCCAGCGGGCCCCGAGCCGGGCGCCAACGGGCCTTGACGCGCAGGCAACCACTCAGCGGGAGCGCTTCCGTCGCCAACCATCGACGCCAGAGCTCAGCGCTGAGACAAGCCGTCCCCCCTTCGCTCACACCCCGCGCTGGACGGACGCTTCTTTCTGCCGAGCAAACGGGGATCGCCTTACGCTTCGCGGTAGCATACCGAAAGCAGAGCTCCACTGAGGAACTCCCGTCGATCTCCGCAGCCATCAAGGCCAACGGGGAGAGGACGATCGAAAGCAGGAGTGCGCTGAACATCCTCCGCTCGTCGCAGCTTCCGTACCGAAGCCGTTAAGGTCATAATCATCCGATGGATGCCAGCCGCCTAGAATCCCTCTTCTTCCTTGGGCAAGTCGTTTTGGCGACCCTTGCGATTCTGGCTGCCATTCATTTCGTCCGCAAGCGCGACACCGAATCCCGGTTCAAGTCCCGTGAAGCGGATCGAGTGCAAGCCAGTGGAAAAAAATCAGGCGACGCCCTCGCGAACGCACGCCTCGGCTCGCCGGCTTCCAGCACAACGTCCCCTTCCTCACGCGAGCCGCTTCGCCTCACGGGAATTCGCCTCGATGGCCCCCCTAACGAAATCCTCGGCGTATCCCCGGATGCCAGCCCGAGCGAAATTCAAAAGGCCTACCGGGACCTGATGAAGCGCTACCATCCCGACAAGATCGGCCGACCCAACTCGCCGGAATGGAAGGATGCTCAACGAATCGCCGAGCGTCTGAACGACGTAAAAACCGAACTCCTGAAAAAAGCCAAAGCCCGGAGCTAAGCAAGCAGACGGCATCGGCGCACTCCGTGCAATCGCCCGGACATGAAGCACTGGCTCAGCCTGATCAATACACTCGCGCTCCCACGTCCGCTCAAGATCGAAGTCTCGACTTCCCTTCATCTCCCGGCCTTCCTTTTGGTGGGTCTCGCGAGCCGCGAAGTGGCCGAATCGCGCGAACGCGTGCGCGCCGCCATGGAAGCCAGCGGACTTGCCTTCCCCCGCAAGCGAGTCGTGGTCAATTTGTCGCCGGCCTCCATTCCGAAACAAGGAACCGGGATCGACTTAGCGATCGCACTCGCCATCGCTCAGTCTTCTGAAATGGCTTCTGAAATGGCCTCTGTGACGGCTTCGGAGAAGATGTCCCAGTCCGAAAGTTCTCCGACACGACTGGATTTCGCATGGGGAGAGCTCGGCTTGCGTGGCGAGGTCCGCTCCTGCGGGCACCTTCTCCGCGCTTATTCCGCAGCTTGCCAGGCCAAGGCGGATCGCTTCTTTTTTCCAAAGGACGATGAGGAAGAAATGATCCAGCTGCGCGAGCGATTCGGGGAGGCCCTCGGCAAGGACCCGCTCCCGATTCCGATCGCCGTGCAAACCTTGCGCGAGGCAGGCGAGCGCGCGCGCGCCGAGACGATCTCAACTGTCACTGGTCCATCGGTGTCTCGGTTTCGAGCGCTTGAACGGAAATCGCCGCCGCCTCCGTTCACTCTCGGACACCTCCCCGCCGAATGGGAAGACTGGGCCGGCTGCGCGATGGTGGGCGGCCACTCGGTGCTGCTCCTCGGACCCAAAGGTGCGGGCAAGACGCACACTCTGGAATGGTTAGCTTCGTTGCTTCCACTCCCTCCAGGCGAGATGCGGCTCACGCAGGCTTTGCTCGGCGAGCTTTTGCCGCGCGCTCCCGAACACGCTCTCCGCAAAGTAGGACCGCAAGTTCGGCCCGCGGCACTCCTCGGCAGCTTTCGGGCAGGCAGACTCTTCCCGGGTGAGCTCTCGCTCGCCCATGGCGGCGCTTTGATCGCGGATGAGTTTCCCGAATGGGCACGGGACTCCCGGGAAGCGCTTCGCGGACCCCTCGAACGCGGTCTACTCGAGATCACGCAGGCCGGCGCTCGCGAGACGCTGCCGTGCCGGTTTCAAATTCTCGCGAGCGGTAATCTCTGCGCCTGCGGAAACGACGGCGCGCGGCCACAGCTTCGCTCCTCTAGACATGACCGTGGAGCGGCGACTTGTCGGTGCACGCCAACTCAGAAGGACCTTTATCTCGCGAGGCTCTCCGAGCCGATCTTGGACCGGATCGACCTGGTGCAGATCTTCGAAACAAGAAATCGCTCTGGCAGGAAGACCGAACTTGAAACACCCGGACAACAGCTGGTCCGGCTGCGTGCCCGAGTCACCTCCGCTCGAGCCCGACTGATTGCACGCTGGGGCGGGCTTCCCGCCGAATGGGACGCGACTCAGGTCTCCCAAGTCGAATCGGAGCTCCTCTCCTCCGCGCAGACCGATCCACCCCCGCTGGAATGGCGGAGTCGGAGGCGGCTCATTCGTGTTTGCGCCAGCCTCTGTGCCTGGAAGGGGAAGGATCAGCCCGGCCCCCAGGAGCATGCTCAACTGAGACGATGGCTCAAACGCAATATAAGGGGAGCAGAGGGACTCACCCCCGCCCCGACACCACCTTTGCTTGCTCCTTTTAACGCAATACGTTATGACACTTGGCGTTGACTCCAGAGTGAGTCCTGCGCCGGTTCTAGGGCGAGGGTCCTTCCCCCTAACCCCCCCGAACCCGAAGATTCCTGGCGCAGGACGAGTCACCCTTCCTCTTCCTTCAGTTCATATTAAACCTTTAATA
>JBEIOW010000344.1:0-3274 GCA_040377385.1 Bacteriovoracaceae bacterium
CTCGAGGCGCGGTCCGTCGGGGTTGGCTTGGTTGCTGGAGTCGAGGAGTTCAGACGAACGGCCGCGAAGCTGGAGAATCCGCTCCTCGAACCAAAGCAGGGCCAGTGGCCCCCATGGAGCGATCAGCCGGCGGTGTTGATCGAGTGAGGTGAGGTCGCTCTCTTCGACAAAGAAGCGATCTAGATCTTCCCAGGGGAATGCGGGGGGCTTCTTCAGACGATTCATTCAATGACGCATCGGACGATGAAGCTCTTTTCATAATAACTGCGGATGGTTAGTTGCTTAATGGGTTTCAGGCAAAATGCCTTGGATCAGAATTTGCGTATCATTTCGTAGGGTTTCGAAGTGATGACAACTATTTGGCACTCTGAGGGGTCCGGCGATACATCACATCGCGTCACCGATGGGGGTGGCGCTCAACAAGGGGTAAGAAAATGAAACAGCAGAAAATCAGTATGGTTCTAGCGGTTCTGACGGCGATGGTTTCCTCGGCAGCCTATGCGAGCGGCGGCTTCACTTGCACGGACGCGACGGGATTGTCCGTCTACGGAGGCACGGGTCGCGTCGTTGGCAATCCTCTCATCTCGGATGTCACCGTCGATTACCGTGGTCAGACGATTGCTCGGTATCCGAAGTCTCAAGTGATGGGCTACTGGAATCACGGCAATGAAATCCGTGTCCTCGTCTCGGACGCCGACATGATCGATTCCGTTGCAGAAATCCGCGTCAGCGGTCTCGACGGGAACGATGACGGCCTGATGACCCTCACGGCTTTGACGTCGTACGGGAAGACCATCGTGCGGAAGAACGTCAAAGTCAGCTGCATGTTCGAATAAATTGAATCTCAATTTTCATCTAAAAAACTAGGAGTTGTTATGTCGAATCTGAAAATCACTGTCCTGTCGGTTGTCCTCGGTCTGTTGTCGTCTTCCGCCATTGCGGCGCCGAAAAGCGACGTTTTCTACTGTATCGGTACTGAGCCTTTCTGGAGCCTGAAGGTCCATCCTAAAGGGATCAAGCTCATGATGCCGGTCGACGAAATCGAGACCACGCGTTACGCAGCGGCTGCCCCGAGCACCTTCCACGGTTACGTGCCGGATTTCGGCAAGATTTACCGCACTCGATCGGCGACGAGCGACGCAACGATCATCATTCAACCGGACGCCTCCTGCTCAGACGACATGAGCGAAGAGAGTTACTCTCACTCGGTCATCTTCATGGACTCGATCCTCGGTGACATGCACGGCTGCTGCAACGTCGCTCAAGAATGATCCCTGGCCTGTAATCCTCTCTCTAGATGGCGAAGGTCCCCTACCCCCGCCTTCGTCGACTCAAGCCCGCACGATCCTTTGGGGAGTCGTGCGGGCTTTTGTTTTAGCTAACGCCGCAAACATTTAAGCCGTCTCTATGTTGCGTTGCGTTAGTGAGTGCCCTATTCTCCGTCGCCATGAAGCGTACAAATCTCTCTTTGCTCTGCTTGATCGCGTTCAGCTCCCTTTTCGCGGGAGGTCTGGCGCACGCCGATGGCCCCTGCCGAAGCGTCGCCATGAGAATCGCGAATGTGATGTTTCAGATGAATCATCCGGAACATTCCGGCGCCGGCGGAAAAGCCTACGCCGTGAGCTCTAAATTCATGGGTGTCGACCACGCAGAAGGCATCGTGACGACCTGGGAAGTTTCGTTCTCTGGCGCCGCCGGAGTGGCGCTTACTGAGGGACCTTACGAGGTTAAGGTCTCTGGTGACGACGCGAGCGCGGTCGGCTGCTCGGTTGTATCGGCTTCCATTTCTGAGAACTGACTCTTCTTCTCCGCACGCACGCGATCCGAGCTGCCGTAGTCGATCGCGCGTGAAGCGGAACGCTCCGCCGCCGTTCGGCGCTTGTCGTAGCGAGTGATCATGTCGGGTGAGGCCCAGCCGGCAAATTCTTGGATCGCACGATCCGGGACATGCCGGTCCCGCGCATTGGAGATCGCGGTGGCTCGGCAGGAGTGCGGCGAGATCCGCGATTGAATTCCGGCGAGCTTCGCGTAGCGGCGAACCAAGTAAAAAATCCCGCTCGGATCCAAGGCGCGGTCGAGGCCTCCACCGCGTGGATTCTTGAGCGGAGTAAAGAGCCACTGGTCGCGGCTTAAGTCTCGGCGCGCGATGTGCGCGCTATAGCGAATCGCGTTCCAGGCGGCCTCCGGCACGGCGATGAGTCGCTCCGCATTCCCCTTGCCTCGCAGTCTCAGCACGGGAATGCCGCGTTCGACTTGAAGTTGCCGGGTCCGGATCGAGCACAGCTCCGAGCGCCGAAGACCGCAGAAGAACAAGAGCATCAAGATGGCGTAGTGCTGGGCGCCGGATCGCGTGTGGAGATCCGGCTGTTGAAGGATCTTGCGGACCTCATCATCGCTGAGACCCACCGTGGCCGAGAGCTTGCGGGGGTTCAGGAAGCGCACGCCCTGGGCGGGACTACGGTCCAAGACCCCATCATCGACGAGCCACTGGAAGAAGCTTCGTAGCGTCGCCAAATGGCGATCGATGCTCGTGTGCTGAAGTTTCTCTCCCAGGAGGAAGTCCTTGTACGCGATGACCACGCTGCGCGTGAGCGGCTCGTCTCTCCCCTTCTCCATCGCGCGGAGATGCAGGTACTTCACGAAACGCTTGAGGTCTTTGCCGTAGGCGCGTCGAGTGTGTTCTGAGCGCTGATCGAGCAAAAAAGCCTCAATGTGCTGCCGAAGATCCGCCCGCGCACTGAGGAGGTCGTGGACCAGGAGCGATCCGGCGGACGCCGCTAAGGGCTCTGCGACGACCGGAGGCAGAGTGAAAGGAACACTTGAGGGCGGTGCCGCAGCTGGAACGGTCGCGGGGAGCGTTTTCGGCGGCACAGGGACACGGGGTGGAGAGAGGCGGGAGTTTGCGAAGAACCCACTCCAGGGAGACTGGCCGATCGGCCTTTTGAGCGAGTCTCCGCGTGAACGCGTCTTCTTAGCGAGGCCTCGGCCCAAGTTTCGGAGGACCAAAGAGCCGAGGGGTGATCCGGTTCGCTTGCGGGCGCGGGGAGCGCTAGGTTTTCCTCGGGTTTTCACGGAAGCCGTCTCCTTGAAGGGAGTTTAGCGCTTCTTGCGGGCGGAGGAAGATTTCTTCGTCTTTTTCCCGGCAAGGGGCTTTTTCTTGGCGGCTGAGCGGGCCTTCCGGAATTCACTGACGAACGCGCGCGCCCGGGCCAGGTCCAGCGGAGCGCCCGCCTTCCCTGCTTTTCGCAAAGCGGATCCAACGATGATGCCTTGA
>JBEIOW010000230.1:0-4407 GCA_040377385.1 Bacteriovoracaceae bacterium
GACGTTCTCTTGGACGGCCAACAGGATCGCCGTCGCGAAGTTTTCGGGCGCCCGATCAGCTTGCGCAACCTCACAAGCCAGCTGGGGCACTCGCGGTTTGAGCAGCTCACCCCGACGGCCGTAGAACGCATCAACGCTTTGAAACGCCCTCATCGCGGTTTCAGGGACGTGGACTTGCCCGGGCTCGATGCCCGGATTTGGAGTGACCGGTTGAACGACTTCAGTCCCGCGGGGGGACTTACCAGACGTTTTTGCAGGAATTTTTAGGCGCGCGCCTTCCGCTCCACACCCCACCATCCACAACGCCACTCCCAACCCCAGCCCACGGGGCAGGAGCTTCTCGCGAAAACAGGAGAGCACGGACGGGGACGGCGTCGGGACTTTCACGCACGCATTAATAACACATTGCGTTATTTTGCGCAAGTCCTTGGTTTTACAGACTGTTCGGCAGGATCCGGTCACTCACACCGTAGGCTTGCGGGCTTCTCGCTGGCGACTTCGGGTCAGCAAGACAAACCATTCCCGCTGAGGCGGAACCCTCACCAAGATCAAGTGCTGGTCGCCACTCAGCGCGGGCTGGAAGGAAAGCTCAGTCACTCGGACCTTACGCTTTGCGGGACGCGACTGGGCTGGAAGGTAGTGATTATAACCCCGCCCAGAGAGGCGAATTCGCGCCATATCCGGTTCCGCAGACACCAGGTAGCGACCCGGCTCAATCGTGATTTGCCCTGCGGTAAAGACGTATTTGAGTTCGAGATACATGAGGGGAATCAACAGCATGACGCTGAAGAAGGAGGGATCCAAGCGGATTCGACTCTTTTCCCGCCCCTCCTCCGCCAGGGGCGAGTTCATCGGTGGTCCGCCGATTCCTCGCTAAACGAAGAAATCCGCTTGGGGTGACGGGGCCGATTCCTCCTCCGTGATGAGAAGGTCTTCCGATGGCCAAGCCCCGCGACGTCGAAAGTAGGCCAGCGCTTCGGTTACCGGTCCGCCCAGCCAGATTCGCTCTTCTTCTTTCGAGAGAATGACTGGGATCCGGTCGTGAATCTCGAGAAACGACCCCGTCGCCGCCTGAGTGACGATCGCAAATCCTCGACGGAGTTCACCCGTGCGCGGATCGAATCCTTCTTCCCAGACTCCAGCGACGGAAAAAACACCCCGATCCTTGAGACCGATGCGGCATTTCTGCTTCTTTTTTGATCCCGGAATTTTCCGCCATTCCCAAAACTGCTCCATCGGCACCCGGCAGCGCCGACTCTGGACGGCATCGCGGAAATAGGGCTTCTCATCGATCGTCTCAAGCCGAGCATTGATCACGGCCTCCGACTCCTTCGGCCTTCCCCATCGCGGAACAAACCCCCAAACCATCTCCTCAACCTGAGGGCGTCCATCGCCGTTCACCACGACCGTGGGGAGGCGGTCAGTGGGGCGGCATTCGGCGACCGCATCGGGAGACCGCCCAGTTTTGAGAAGGAAGCGTCCGCACATGGTGGAGCAGAGGCTAAACCCCCAAGACCACACAGAAAAGAGAAGAAGTTTGACGCGCCCCATAACCGAAGGGTATGCCTTCCCTCCCTATGTCACTCCCAGCCTCCAAACCGGCCAGTCATCAGAAGATCGATAATGCGATCGTCTATAAGGAAGCGTGCAAACGCTTCTTGCCGATGACCCGTCGGGAAATGCAGTGGCGCGGGTGGAACGAGCTCGATGTCCTGCTGATTTCGGGCGACGCCTACGTCGACCATCCCACCTTCGGCATCCCGTGCCTGGGTCGTTGGCTGGAGAAGCTGGGCTTGCGCGTCGGCATCGTCGCGCAACCGCGCTGGGATACGCTTGAAGACTTCAAGAGTCTCGGTCGCCCTCGCCTGTTCATCGGCGTTTCGTCGGGCACCGTCGACTCGATGATCAACAACTACACCGCGAACAAGAAACCACGCTCGGACGATATGTACTCCGAAGGTGGCGTTGGTGGACGGCGCCCCGATTACGCATCCGTCGTCTATTCGAAACTCGCGCGCGAAGCCTTCCCGGATACTCCGGTCATCGTCGGCGGCGTGGAAGCGTCGCTCCGACGGCTTGCGCACTACGATTACTGGCAGAACTGCATCCGCCCGTCGGTCGTGACCGAACTCGACGCCGAGTTCCTCGTCTTCGGCATGGGCGAGCGCACGACGACCGTCATGGTCGATGCGTTCCGGAAAGCGGAAGCCGCGATCGGCGGACCAGTCACGCTCGGTCACCCCGCGACCCAAGAAGCCGTGGATTTCATGTGCACGCAACGCGGGATCGCGTTCCTCACCAACAAGGACAAGGCGCGCTCGCTTGAAGGTCGCCTCACGCTGCCGTCTTACGACGAAGTTCGCGACGATAAGAAGAAGTTCGCCAAAGCCGCCTACTTCATCGAGTACGAGGCGTCCCCCTACAATGGCCGCCGCCTCGTGCAGTACCACGGCAAAAACGCCGTCGTGATCAATCCGCCCGCGCTCCCGCTCGAGCAGGCGGAGATGGACAGCATCTACGAGTTGCCCTTCACCAAGGAACAACACCCGACGTACAAGGCTCGCATCCCGGCCGCGGACATGATCCGCTTCTCGGTGGCGTCCACGCGCGGGTGCTTTGGTGGTTGCTCCTTCTGCGCCATCACGCTCCACCAAGGTCGGATCGTGCAATCGCGCTCAGAAGAGTCGATTCTCAAGGAAGTTGAGGGGCTCAAGAACGTCGAAGGATTCAAGGGCATCGTGAGCGACATCGGCGGGCCGACTGCCAACATGTACCAGCTCCGCTGCAAGTCCAAAGAGATCCAGTCCAAGTGCCGGAAGCTCTCCTGCGTCCACCCGAAGGTTTGTCCTCACCTCCACAACGACCACACGCCGCAGGTCGAGATGCTGCGTAAGGCGCGCAAGATTCCCGGCATCCGGAAGATCCACATCGCCTCCGGCCTTCGCTACGATCTCTCGATCGCCGACAAAAAGGCCGGCCAAGAGTACATGAAGGACCTCATCACCCACCACGTGGGCGGACACCTGAAGGTCGCGCCAGAACATCTGGACGATGAAGTCCTCCACCTGATGAAGAAGCCGGGCCTGAAGAACTTCGACGAATTCGTCTCGTACTTTGACAAAGTCTCGAAGGAAGCCGGCAAAGAACAGTACGTCGTCCCTTACTTCATCTCGGGATTCCCCGGAACGACCCACGAGAAGATGGAAGGCGTATACGACTATCTGAAGGAAAAAGGCTGGAACCTGCAGCAGGTCCAAGCCTTCATTCCAACGCCCATGACTTTGGCGACCGCCATGTACTGGAGCGGCATCAATCCGATGACCCGCGAGCCACTTTACGTGGCGAAGGACAAGAAGGACCGGAAGCTCCAGCAGGCGCTTCTCCAGCCGCATAAGCCGCAGAATCGCGAGATCGTGCTCGAATACAAACGCGCGCAGCGCCGTAGAGCTGCAGCGGGCGGCGAAAAGACTGACTACGGAACCTGCGATTCGCGCGCTCCGGTTCCAGCAAAGCGCGGATTCTCTCGCCCGATGCCGGCCGCGCTTCGCAAGCCGGAACTCGGTTTGCCGAAGCCCAACACCGCACCCAAGCCCCGCTCCATCGTTGAGCCGCCGGAAGGTTCGCTTGGACCGAAGCTGTTCCTCGATACGCGCTAAGCAAGCGCCAAACTACTGAAGAGGCGCAAAGAGCCTACGGTATTGATCACTCTCAAAGAGCGAATTGGGATCGATTCGATGCTTAAGCGTCACGAGCTGCGCCGCCCCCGCGTACATCGCGCGCACATCTTCCGACGTGAGCAGCTGATCTTCCTTGGAGAGATTCACCTGGCCGCCCATCTGGCGCGTCAGATCAATGAGTCGACGAAAGCCTTCAGCAAAGCCCTTCTGTCCTCGCGCGCGCGCCGGCACCTCGACCGAGATACTGTAGCCGTCCGTGTTGAACGAGACGAGAAAGTCATCCGGGCGCAACCGCTTGATCGCGCACAACCAGGACTCCAAGCCCAGTGAGCGTCCAAGGGCGAGCACTTCGCGCGCAAAGCGAAAGGCGTCCTTCTCCGGAACGGCGAGCTGCGCCTCAAAGACTCCCCTGCCCGGAAAGAGCTCGTTGTGCTCGGGCACCGCATAGGCCAACGGAAAACAATAGCCTCCCGCATCGCACCCGACCGACTCCCGCGCGCGTCGACCGAGGGAGAATTTGAGCGCGTTGTAGGTGGCCATCACCGGGCGAGCGAGGAAGGGTCGTAGAAATGGGTAGGCAAACGAGTAAGGCACACAACCAAAAAGCCGGGATGGGCGATTCGCAATCGGTCGGGGCGCGCGGCTTACTCCGCTTGCACTCGACCAATTCCCGATCTCCAAGAACCCGCGCCCTCTTTCGCTAAAAGCATCCACCCAACCAAATGCCATA
>JBEIOW010000015.1:0-12665 GCA_040377385.1 Bacteriovoracaceae bacterium
CATCGTGGCGGGTGTGGGTTCTCGAAATGGGGTCTCAGTCGGAAGCCTGACTTTGGCGACGACTCGCGGATCCACGGTCGGATCCGCGAGCGAGTTGCGAAAAGCCGCGGCCGTCGCGCGCCAACGTTTATCTCGGCTCGGCGTCGAATAGTCCTCGTAGTTCTGTGTTCCCGGAGAGCAATCTCGATCCCGGCAAGCAGCATGGCCCTCTCGGACGTAGTAGCTCCGGAACCAAGTCGCTAAAAGAAGGGCGTCACGAGTATTCAGAAGATAGGCATCACTCGAGATCGGGTGCCCCAGCCGATCATAGAACAGCTTGAAGAGATCCGATTCGGTCTGGCTCTCGTCAGCGGCGATGCGATACTGCTCAAGCGAGTAGCCCGGCATCTCGGTCATGGGCGTGAGCGACCACTTCCCAGCGACCTTGCGGGTCCACCGAAACCGGAGAAGCCCTCCATCCTTCGGGGCCTTCGTGCCCAGCGCGAGCTGATCACCGTCGTAGATCGTTTCGGCCGCGGGGAGATTCCCGAAGTAAGCGACGGCTGCAGGAACGCTAATTTTGAAGGTCGGATCGATCTCGACTTCCTTAAATTCAACCCCCTTGAAGACGCGCGTGTGACCCGTTTCGCCAGAGAGCGTAAGGTAGACCGTTCCGGGAAGGAGATGCTCGCGATCAATCGCTACCGGGAAGAGATCGCCCCGGAGCGTATGCGTGTAGGTGGACTGCAGAACATACCGGAGAGCCGCCTTGAACCGCTCATCCTTCTTCCAGTCCGCATGACGGACGAGGCGGTCCCAGGCCGCGTTGCCCGAGAAGTGGCCGAAAAGTGCGCCGCTTCCACCCAGGGAGGTTGCTATGGGGAGCCGTTTTTCACGCGCGAAGATCCACCGAAGGGCATAGGCCACATCGGCGCAATCCACCTTCACTCCCGTGCCTTTGAAAAACTCGAGGGTGAATTCCTTTTCAATCCATTCCGCGTAGGCCCGCTCATCGTCCCGGGTCCAACCGTCCCGCAACGCCACCCAAAGCGGTTCCGCAGCGGCTGATGCGCTTGCGCGCTTGTCAGCCCAACCGCCTTTAGAGCGCAAAACAAGAAATTCAGCGCGCTTCTTCTTCAACGCCCTCCAACCCGCTTCGTGCAAACCAAACGTGCCCGTAAAGACCGTTTCCTGCGGAGGGGTCAGGACCGGATCCCCTTTCGGGATTTCGTCGCCATCGATCACAATGAGCTGAACCTGATCCTCATTGAGGCGATCCACGGCGATCCAGCGCTGCAACGCGGGCTCACCCTCGACCTTCAATGACATCGAATCCCACTGCGGAATGCATTCTGCCCCGAAGCAGATCGTTTCATCCGCTCGAACGGAAGAGGACAGGACCCAGCTGAAAACGAGAGAGAGAACGATCAGCACACGCATTTGGAGGACACCCCAGATGATCCAAAAAAGCCGGTTGAAGTCCTCATCCTGCTAGAACACCTGAAAATGCTCAACTGAATAGGATGGCTTCCCTCGTGCTCAGAAGGCGACCGAGCCGCCCCCGACCAGAATCGGCTGCACCTTGTACTCGTCCGCCGTGGGGTAATAGTGAATCCCGATTTTAAAGCCCGGCCAGTGATGGCTAAAACCAAAGCCCAAGGTCTGGAACGTCACATCCCAAGTCACGCCAGCAGCCAGGACGTTCCCGATGCCTTGATCCCCACCCGAGCCGTAAGCCCAAGCGATGTCCGAACCCAGACGTGCGCCGACCGTGTAGCCGGAATTGAGCGATCCTGCGGGCTTCGTGTGGTCGGTGAGGTAAAGATTCGCGCCATAAAACATCGCGACGTCCTCCAGCAGCGCGTGAGTAAAGACCCCTCCTGGCTTCCAGGCAGTGACTCGCAGATCCGGATTGAGGGGTGAGATATCCCGGTAGTTGAACGACTCCCACCCCATCGTCAGCGCGAGAGCGAACTCCGGCTGATCGAAGATCGAGACTTTCCCCTCGATGTTCCAGATCTTGTAAATGTCGCGCAGAACATCGGTGCTCACCTGAAGGAAATCCGTGATTCCGTACGCAAACACCGTTCCGTATTGCAGGACACCCGCCGGCAGGGTGAACGGGGTCGACTGCATGTGCGAATACCCGAAAAGCGGGTTTGCGGCTGCTCGGGCGGGTGCCGACGTCACAAGCGCCGCACCGAGTGCCCAGCTGAGGGCTAAAATCGTCCGATTTGGGCAAATTCCTGACAGAATCCGTTTACAGGTCATGGCATCCTCGCATAAGGTTCAACGTTCCCAAATCATCTCTAACTTTCGGACCTGATTATGCAACAAGCCCCTCTTCTGCGAAACGTTTGTATCATCGCGCACGTCGACCACGGCAAAACAACGCTCGTCGACCACCTCCTCCGCCAAGCCAACACCTTCTTGTCTCACCAGAAGGTGGAAGAGCGCGTGATGGACTCCGGCGATTTGGAACGCGAGCGTGGCATCACGATTCTCGCCAAGAACACTTCCGTGCGCGTCGGCGATAAGAAGATCAACATCGTCGACACTCCCGGCCACGCCGACTTCGGCGGGGAAGTGGAACGGATCATGGGCATGGTCGACGGCGCCCTCCTGCTCGTCGACGCTGCCGAAGGCCCACTCCCCCAGACGCGTTTCGTTCTCCAAAAAGCCCTGAAGCAAGGCCTGCGCGTGATCCTCGTGATCAACAAGGTTGATCGCCCAGACGCGCGCACGGTCGATGTCGTCAACCAAGCCTTCGATTTGTTCGTCGATCTCGGCGCTCAAGACGCTCAGCTCGAGTTCCCGATCGTCTACGCCTGCGCACGCGCGGGTTGGTGCACGACCGACGAGTCCGAAATTCCCGGCCTCCTCTCGGGCGAGAAACAAGGCACCCTCCAGCCCCTCTTCGATACGATGATTGCTGAAGTGCCCGCTCCTCGCATCGAGGACCGCGGCGGCTTCCAGCTCCTGGTCTCCAACCTTTCCTACAACGACTACGTCGGTCGTCTCGCGATTGGCCGCGTGTCTTCCGGCACCGCGAAAAAAGGCAGCCAAGCCTTCTGCCGTGGAATCAAAGCCGACGGAACGCCGCTCGATCAGAAGTTCACGGTCTCCAAGGTCTTCACCTACGAAGGCCTCAAGATGGCTGAGGTCGACTCGATCGAAGCCGGCGACATCGGCGTCGTGGCAGGTCTAGAGACGATCGAGATCGGCGATACCCTCGTCGTTCCAAGCACGGCCGGTGGCGAAGTGGCAGCCCTCCCGCGCATCGTCGTCGAAAAGCCAACCCTGGGCATGATCTTCTCCGTCAACACCTCTCCCCTCTCGGGTCAGGAAGGCGAAGCCATTCAGTCGCGCAAACTGCGCGATCGCTTGCTGCGTGAAGTTCGTAACAACGTCGCGCTGCGCTTTGAAGAGACCCCGGCATCTGACCAATTCCGCGTCCTTGGCCGCGGCGAGCTTCAGTTTGCGATTCTCATCGAGCAGATGCGTCGCGAAGGCTTTGAGTTCATGGTCGGCAAGCCGACCGTGCTCTATCAAACCGGCCCCGAAGGTCAGCGCATGGAACCGATGGAGCGCGCCGTTCTCGATCTTCCGGAATGGGCTTCCGGCGAAGTCACGCGCATGTTCCAGGAGCGCAAAGGCGCGCTCACGAAGTTCGACGGCGGCGACGGGCACGGAGCCGGTCGCGTTCGCCTGGAGTTCGACATCCCGACCCGCGGATTGCTCGGAATTCGTTCCCGCTTCCTCACCGCCACCAAGGGTGAAGGCCTCTTTGCGACCCTGCTCCTCGGCTACGGCGAGCACAAGGGCGAGATCTCCCACCGCAACGGCGGCGCGCTCATCTGTGACCGTACCGGCAAGACGGTCGAGTACGGCCTCATGGGTCTTGAGGAGCGCGGCGTGCTCTTCCTCGGACCTGGCGTCAACGTCTACGAGGGCATGATCATCGGGCAGCAGGCCAAGGAAAATGACATGAACGTCAATCCTTGCCGCGAGAAGAAGCTCACCAACATCCGTTCGGCCGGCGCCGAATTCCTCGCCACCCTCGCGGGCATTCGCAAGATGTCGCTCGAGCAGTGCATCGAGTGGATCGACGAAGACGAGTGGATTGAAGTGACGCCGGAATCGATCCGCATGCGCAAAAAGATTCTCCAGCAGAATATGCGCAGCGTGAAGCGTGAAGACCGGATCAACTAATCCGCAGTTCACAATTCGATATCCCGCGCCCCTTCTGAAGGGCGAAGCGATCGGTGTCACTGCACCCTCCAGTGGAGTGGCGGCCCCCGCTCATGTCGCCCGACTCGAGCTCCTGGAGGCTCAATGGCGCGACCTCGGTTACGAAATCATCGAAGGACGTTGCCTAAGACAAAACACGAAGCACGTCAGCGAAACCGCCTCGAACCGGGCGGCGGATTTCGTCCGTCTTTGGGAAAACCCGAAGGTCAAAGTCATTTTCCCCCCGTGGGGCGGGGAACTGTTGATCGACATGCTGCCGCAGCTCGACTGGGAGCGGATTACCCGCGCGCCGAAATGGGTCGTCGGCTATTCGGACACCTCCACCCTCCTTTTCGCCCTGACCGTGAAAACGGGGATCGCGTCCATTCACGGATCAAACTTCATGGACACGATCCAGGGCCAGGTCGAGGGCATCCACGATAAAGCGCTGGAACTTTTCGCCGCTAAAGAAGGTTCGAAGTTCGGCCAGAAGAGCTTTGATCGGTTCCAGATCGAATTCACGCCCTTCGAGAAGCAAGTCGACGCTCTTTTCAATCCCGTGGAGAAGGTTCAGTGGAAGAGTCTCGGTGGGGAAGAGAGTCTCTCCTTTTCGGGACGCCTGATCGGAGGGTGTCTGGACACCCTGATCCATTTGGTGGGTACGCCTTACGGCGACCTACCGACTTTCATTCAAACGCATAACGACTCAGGCGTCGTCTTGTACCTGGAGAACTGCGAACTCTCTCCCTGTCAGGTCGCAAGGGCCCTGTGGCAAATGCGTCTGGCGGGATGGCTGCAGGGGCTTCGCGGCGTCGTTATGGGCCGCTCTAGCGGCAAAGACGCTGCTGATGCAGACGCCCTCAGTTACCTCGATGCGCTCAAATCGGTATTGGGTGACCTGGGAATTCCTGTGCTGTATGACGCGGATATCGGACACCGACCTCCGCAAGTCTTCCTGATCAACGGCGCGATTGCGGAGTTTTCTTATTCTGCAGGACGCGCACAGATTATCCAGACCTTGATCTGATCAACCCTCGTCAGTCGAGCCAGTCTTGCATTCCGCCCGAGCGTGACGGACGCGTGAGTTCCTGCAACGATGCGGGCAGCCGCTCTTCTTCCGTTGGTGTGAGATCGCCGATCACGTCTTCTTCAGTATCCGCCTCTGCGTCGACTGAAGCATCGGCCGACGCTTCGGCCGCGAGTCCGGAAGCGGGCTGAAGCGTGATTTCAAGCGCGCTCTCCGCCGTGTCTTCGACTGCGGATTCAACCGACTGCGGCTCACGCCCGCCCGCTTCGGTCTGATCCAGGAAGGTTTCCACCTCATCCGAGCTTGGACCGCGGGCCTTCTTGCGGACGCCACCGCGCGCGCTGACGGGTTTGAGTTTTTGGCGACCCTTCGCGCCTTTGACCGATGACTTACCGAGAGTGCTTTCTCGCAGGCTCTTCACTTTCATGGGTGCGGATTTCGACGGAATCACTCCGCAAAGGACCGCGCGCCGAGCCGTGAGTTCCCCACGCTTCTTGCCCATTACGATACCCGTCAAGAGGACGGAACGCGCTTCGGCCTTCAGTCCCGGCGCTTCCATCGTCACCTGATCGATCACATTGGTCGCTTGGTCCACCATCAGCGGGCGGCTTTCGGGACCAACGGGCTTGCCAGCTTGCGCGAAGAAGCGACCCGAGCATTTGGGCTCCGAGAAGAACTGGAGCTTCACGGGACCGACGCTCACGGACTGAAAAAGAGAGCGCGCTTCGACGCGGACCCGGTATCCGGTCGGGGTTTCATGCAGCTGGATGCTTCCGTGAGGCAGATAGCTTGCGCGCTGACGAGAGGGAGGAAGCAGGTCGACTTCCTTGCCCGAAACGAGTACGGCCTGCGCGAGATTCGGAAATGCGCCGCCCACCAAGCTGAATGTCAGGAGGACAGCGGCAAACCGAGGAAATTTTCGTTGGCGTGAACCCTGAATCATCGTCCCCCCGATTCCGCCGAGCCACGGATTGCTGGAGCGCTCACGGGCACCGTGCTTGACTCCGTCTCCAGGTCGCCCTTCAGTACTCGCCCGCGCATCGCCGCAGGCGGAGTGCAATTCAGATTGGCGCGCTCACCCGGCAACGAGAAGAGCGAGCTTGTGGCGCTTTTCGCCACGCTCGCGACCGCGCCCGAAATCACCTCGTCGGATTGGCTCTCCACGCAAGCTTGTTGCCCGGCGCTTCCGCAATCCACGGACGAGGTCCAACTGGGGATCTGGGATTCCTGGAGCTCTTCTAAGCAAGAGTAGAGCGCGAGGCGCTCGTTTTCCGTCAAGTCGTTCTCGCCACCGAGCGACAGGTGCGGAGGCATGGATCGATCGAGCACGATTTTGGCGTGAAGCGTGACTGGGTAGACTTGATTTCCGAGCTGCTGACGGAATTCCCCATTGTGGCAGCTCGCGCAATTCGAGGCAGAAATGATTTTTTTCCGCCTATCTGGGTCAGTAATCCGCAAAAATCTCGCATAGGACGGAGTGGAAACTCTGGTCGCTGCGACTTGTGCCGCCGCGGCGGGTGGCTCGCTGAGGCAAGCGTTCAACATGCTCGCCGCGTTTGGAAAATCACGCCCACGCCAAGGGCCTGGCTTCACCCCAAAGTCGCCAAAATACGGAAATTTAACACTGGCCGGCGAGATGTTCGAGCCAGGCAGGTTGACCTGCCCATACTCACGAATGCGCGAGTTCATCTCGCTGAGCTGCTTCTCAAACCAGGCCTTCTTCTCCGGGGACTGATTCGGCTTCACAACACCGATCCAGGGATCTCGCTGGCCCCCAGCGACACGCGAAGTCATCTCGATCGGGTGAAGTTCGCGCAATCCATCCGAATGGCAACCCGCGCAGGACTCGACTCCATAGCCGTGGACCTGAATCCGATCGCGCGCCGGGAGCCCGCCCTGTGGAGAACGCCAAAACTGCTTGAACGCCATCGTCGGCCCGGAGCTTCCCTGCCGCATGCCGATCATATCGACGAGTTGCTGGGGCTCACCGCTCACACTCGTCGTGACCTGGGTGAACAAGTCCCGCTGACCAGAACTTCCCGGAGTCCAAACGAGGAGACGCCCGTAGGAATTATTCGTGCCCGCATCGTTGGGGTTCCGCACCGTTTGTGAGTGATAAACGATGAATTTCGAACCCGAATCCCGAAGCCACCGAACCATACTGCGGAGTCGAGCCGGCTCGACCGCGTCAATCGTCGCGTCTGAAGGCTTTCCCCTCATAAAAAGCGTTTCCAGAATACGGTCGAGTTCCCCATGCGCCGGAAGCGGCAAGGCTTCTTCAATCGGGGAGGGAATTTTCATGTCCTGGGTGGCGGCGTAATTCTCGCGATCCGAGATGGTCAGCCCCATCGAGTGGGTTCGCGCACCGGATGCATCGGTGCGAAGAGAGCGGGTGCGCTCCTCCAAATAGAGAGCGAAATTGGCCATGCAATCCCTCAAGCCATACTGCGCGAGACGGTCCTTGCAGGCGTTGAGCTTGTCCGAGTGGACAACGAGATCCTTGTCAGCGACCGTACCGGTTTCGACTAAGCGCTTGAGATTGATCCAGTCGGTGGCAGTCCAGGCCCCTCGGCCGACGTCGTCGCAGCGATCCGCGAGGGCGGACGTGCTCGTGCTCAAGGTCGCCGAAGCGATCCCTAAAAATAGGAACGGGAAAGCACTTTGAAGCTTCCGCTGGAAGAAGACCCCTCTCATCACCCTGACGTATCGACGGGAAAAATGCGGGTCTTTACCCTTTATCAGCGGCCTTTATTCGAATCTTACTCGCGACGCGCTACGTTGCGCGCTTGAGGCCCTTTGGGTCCGAGATAGAGATCAAATTCCACCTCCTGGCCCTGATTCAGCGTCTTATGCCCTTCTTGGGAGATCGCGGTGTAGTGGACAAAGACTTCGTCCCCTTCCATCCGTTCAATCATTCCGAAACCCTTGGAGTCATTGAACCATTTGACCTTGCCGATTGCCATCCGTTGGCCTCCGCTTCTCTTCCAGTGTGAGGGCGGGACGCTGCGCTGTCAAAGCGGTGCGCGGATTTTGACGACAGATTTAGGTCAGGAAAAATTCAGGTGGAACGCGAGCGGCGTTTTTTTGACGGCGCTTCGACGGCGGGCACCGGGGAGGACTTCTTGGGCAGACGAGACTCGATCGAGCGATCCGGATCTTGCTCAACGCGGACGGCGGACGAAAAATCAAAAAGGATTTCATCCTGTCCGGCGTAACCCAAAACCCGGCGCACTTCGCGCTCCTGAGCGACGCGGTTCTTCGTGAGTCGCTCGGACTCGTTTTGCATGCGAAGAATTTGTCGCTCCAGACCAGCCATTTGATCGCGTTTTTCGCGTTTCAGCGATTGGAGGCGTACGGCTTGGAGAATGCCGGGTGCTGAACTTTCCCAGAGCGTGACGTAGCCCGTGAGCAAGACTCCCCAAATGACAAAAATCGCGATCCAGAGGCGATGAGGGGTCAGGAAAGAACGCATCTTCCCCAGGATAGCCCTTTAGCCAAGTTTCGGGAAGGCCGCGCGACCAGCGAATTTTGCCTGAGCACCGAGCGCCTCCTCGATGCGAAGCAGCTGATTATACTTCGCGATCCGGTCGGTGCGCGAAGCCGATCCGGTCTTGATCTGGCCACAATCCGTTCCCACCGCGAGTTCGGCGATAAAGGTGTCTTCGGTCTCCCCGCTTCGGTGAGAAGCGATGGCAGTGAACCCAGCCTGAGCGGCGAGCTTCATCGTCTCGAGTGTCTCCGTCACGGTGCCGATTTGATTGAGTTTGATCAGAATGGAATTGGTCACGTGATTCTCGATCCCCTTGCGAAGGACCTCGGGATTCGTCACGAAGAGATCGTCCCCGACGAGCTGGCATTTCTTACCCAGCTCCTGGGTGAGCTTTGACCACCCAGTCCAGTCGTGTTCGGCCAAGCCATCCTCGATCGAGACAATCGGGTAGGTTTGAATCCATTGAGCGTAAAGCTCGATCATCTCGCGCGATGTGCGCACCTGGCCCTCGAACCGGTACGAGGTCTCACCGGATGCGGAAGCCGGTCCCGCAGTGAACTCGCTCGCCGCACAATCCAGCGCGAGAAAAATATCCTTGCCGGCCTTATAGCCAGCGCGACCGATCGCCTCGAGGATCGCTTGAAGCGCCTGCTCATGCGGATGCTCGCCTTGGAACTGCGGGGCAAAGCCGCCCTCGTCACCCACTCCGGTGGAAAGACCGCGGTCGTGCAGGATTTTCTTGAGATGGTGAAACACCTCCGCTCCCGCACGAAGCGCTTCGGAGAATTTCTGGAAGCCCACGGGGACGATCATGAACTCCTGGATCGCTAGCCCGTTATCGGCGTGCTTCCCGCCGTTGATGATATTCATCAGCGGTACCGGAAGGGTCATCCCTTTCGTGCCGAGAATCTGGGCGAGATACTGCGCCGTCGTGCGCCCCTGCGCGGCAGACAGCGCGCGCGCATAGGCCATACTCACTCCCAAAATCGCATTGGCGCCGAGCTTCGATTTGTTCGGGGTTCCGTCCAGGTCGCGTAGCGTTTGATCGAGCGCCGCCTGACCCGAGAAACCGCGATCCTGGATCGCCGGCGCGATCTTTTCGATGACGTTCGAAACCGCTTTACGGACTCCTTTGCCCAGGTACCGGGCGGAATCACCGTCGCGCAGCTCCAGTGCTTCGCCTTCGCCGGTCGAAGCGCCCGACGGCACCATCGCCCGACCCAGGAATCGCTCGTTGGCCGCGCCAACCAAGGCGAGGTCCACTTCGATGGTGGGAAAGCCGCGCGAGTCCAGAAGCTCGCGAGCCCGGAGGGATTGAATGCGCCAAGAGGCCATGGAAGTCGCGGGAGAATTTGACATGGCCCGAGCTTCCCACAGAGGGCCCTTGCCCCTCAGCAAAAAAATGGGCGTCTTAAGAACGCGTTAAGCCACGCAGCGTGTTGAACGCGTGAAAAGCGGCCGTCTTATAGGCCTCGGCCAAGGTCGGGTAGTTGAAGACGCTGCGAATGAAATAGTTCACGTCGCCATCGAAGGCCATGACCGCCTGGCCGATGTGAATCAGGTCGGCGGCGTTGTCACCGATGATATGCACGCCATGCAGTTTCAGAGTTTTTGCGTCAACGAGGAGTTTCAACAGGCCCCAGCGATCTCCGACAATCTGCCCACGAGCGAGCTCCCGGTAACGGGAACGACCGACGACGTACGCGATCCCCGCCGTCTTCAGCTCTTCTTCGGTCTTCCCGATCATCGAAATTTCCGGGATCGTGTAGATTCCGTAGGGAAAGAGCTCCGGCATCTGCGTCTCGACGGCGACGCCTTGCTTTTGTAGTTGGAAAGCATGCGCACACGCGATCCGTCCCTGCTCGTAGGACGTCGCCGCGAGCGCGGGTGCGCCGACGACATCGCCAACGGCGTAAATATTTGGAACATTCGTGCGGAACTGAGGGTCGACCTTTACCTGGCCGCGCGAATCCACTTCGATTCCGAGTCCCTCGAGCCCCAAGCCCGCGGTATTTCCACCGCGACCGAGTGAAACGAGCACCGCATCGACATCGAGCTTCTTGCCGCTGGAGAGCCTCACGCGCGCCATCTTGCGTCCGCGCTTCTGAATGATCTCGACCGAAGTCGCCTCTTCCTTCAAGAGGACTTCCGCGCGGTCGTGCTCGAACCGCTCAACGAGGTGACTCACAATCTCGCGGTCGACGCTGGCAAGGATCGTATCGCGGCGATCAACCAGCGTCACTCGCGTGCCCGCGATGGAAAACATACTCGCGTATTCACAGCCGATGATGCCGGCGCCCAGCACGCAAAGCGAGCGTGGCAGCTGCTTCATCTCCAAAATCGTATCGCTGTCGTGAACCAGCTTTCCGTCGATCGGAATATGCGGCGGAGAAACCGGCGACGAACCCACTGCGAGAATCACATAGTCCGCTTCGAGCCGATGCGTTTTTTTGCCCTGAGTGACCTGGACGGTCGCCCGCCCGGGGGCCTTGCCGACCAAAGTGGCTTCCCCTGTGTAGACGCTGATGCCATTGCGACCGAGCTGATGCTGAATGACATTGGCTTCATCGCGAATCACGCGATCGCGCCGGCGCAGCAGTCGCTTCAAATCGGGAAGTTTACGCTGATCCTTGGAGGCGCGCCCCTCGCTGTCCTGTCCGAGCACGCCTCGAGAACCCAGACTGAACCGGTAAACCGACTCACGAAAGGATTTGGAAGGGATGGTTCCCCAATGAACGCACGCACCGCCGACTTTCTCATAGCGCTCGATCACGGCGACGCGCTTGCCGGCCTTCGCGCCCTGCATCGCCGCGCGCTGGCCAGCAGGACCCGAACCAATGACGATCAAATCAAATTGATGCGCAGCATTAGCAGAGGTGGCGGAGGTAGGTTTCTTCTTTGAAGTCATGGGTCAGGAAAGGTCCTGCCCTATCATGCCACGTTCTTGGCCGGATCAGAAGCGAGCAGCGCACGGACCCAGTCCGGCGGAGTGAATTTTTCTTTCGGGAAGGGCAAGCGATTGACCTCGATCTCACCCATGAAGCTCGGCAGGACCCCCGTCGGTACGAGTTCCCCAACGATTTTGCCTTCGGCGGTCCTCCCCCGTTGGAAGAACCGGTAGATGTCCCGAAGGATATACCGGCCATGCTCATCGACGTCCGGGATGACCTCAGAGATATGCGTGATCTTCCGTGAGCCGTCGCTCATGCGTTTGATCTGCACGACGATGCTCACCGCCGTGGCGATCTGACGACGGATCGCTCCGGCCGGAACCTGCGTATCGCCCATCATGCAGAGCGTTTCGAGCCGAACCAGCGCCTCGTAGGGAGCATTGGCGTGAAGCGTTCCCATCGAGCCGCCATGGCCCGTATTCATCGCGGTGACGAGGTCCAGAGCTTCCTGGCCACGCACCTCACCCACGATAATTCGGTCAGGCCGCAAACGGAGAGCCGACCGAAGGAGATCGCGGATCGTGACGGCACCCTTTCCCATCGCGTCAGCGTGTTTGGTCTCGAAAAAAATCACGTGATCGGTCTTGATCTTGAGCTCGCTCGCGTCCTCGATGATCAGGAGCCGCTGAGTGGGCGGGACGCGCGAGCCGAGGATGTTCAGAAATGTGGTCTTGCCGGATCCCGTCCCTCCGGAGACGACGAGGTTGCGCGCGAGATAGACGCAGACGTCCAAGAAGCGAGCCGCATCTTGGGAGATGGATCCTCGTTGAATCAGATCGACGAAGGTCGGCGAGGATTTGGAAAACTTACGAATGGAAAGCGTCGTGCCCCGACGCGAACACGGAGGCAAGACGGCGGCCACGCGCGAGCCGTCGGGTAGGCGCGCATCGAGCGTGGGGTTCTCCTCGTCGATTCTACGACCGACAAACTGCGCGATGTTGCGAACGGCCGCCTGCAAGGCTTGCTCGTCGATGAATTTAGCGGGCAC
>JBEIOW010000072.1:0-7834 GCA_040377385.1 Bacteriovoracaceae bacterium
ATTCGGACTCTTCATCGTAGCTCCTCGGTTTGCCGCGGATCAAACGATCGAGCATGCCTGGAGCACGAAGGGCGAAAGTTATGGAATGAAACGCCAATAAGCTATGTCTCATCGGCCAGTCGCAAGCAAGCGCTCACGCCGGTTCGAATCCTGCACAACTCGTTCGATTGTGAAGACCCGAGAGACCCGATGCGGTCAGCTCTTCGCTCCGATCACCACTTCTGGATTCAACCACTCAATGATCGCGGCGTGCCCGAGGCTCTCGGGATCATGGCGCAAGTAGTTTGAGACCACTCGAAACACCGTGAATCCTCGATTCAACTGAAAGCTGAGAGTCGGATCCCAGATTTTCTTCTGCTGAACCGCCTTCACGTAGTCCTCGGCGGGCATATTGGGACCGTACTGATGGTAGCCACGCAAACGTGCCCCTGCACGAATCCTCCGCAGACCTAGCTTTCGCGCGAGATTCTCGCGCGCACGGTAAAGCTCCGTTCCTGCCCCAGTTCCCTGAAACTCCGGGTGCACCATGACTTCGGCGCCGTAGAGCGTCTTGCCCTTTTCGGTATCGTGATTGGTGAACATTCCGTTGTCGGTGAAGATCCGCCATGGGTCGCCCCAGTCATACCCATCGCGATCGATGATGAGTGACGCCGCGAAACCGACCAAGGCGCCCGTCGCGCGTTCTACAACGACCATTTGACCCTCGGGAAAAATGTCCCGATGCGACTTCAGCTGATACGGGCTCCAAGAAGGGCTGTCCGGATAGGTCGCTTGGCAAAGCGCGACGATCGCCTCGAAGTCAGTGGGCTCGGTATTTCGCACCAAGTACCGCTCCTCGGCCGGAATGACGCTGACCAAATCGACGTCCGAGAGCAGCTCCGCCGTCTTTTGGCTATCGAGCAACGGCAGCACGGTGCCCGAGGCCCGCTGCTCAGCGATGAGCTTTAGATTCAGCTCCCCAATGACCATGCTTTCCTGGTTAGGAATTCCTTCGGCCAAGATCCCATCGCGCGAGAATGCGAAATCACTCGGCGTGAGGATGGATGCCTGTCCGTAGTTGAGCGAGATGGCCGGCACCATTGGCAACGACCCGACGGTGGAAGAATGGATAACGAACATCTGGTTTTCCACCGCACGCGCATGGGCGCAATACCGAACGCGAAGGAATCCCTGACGATCATCGGTACAGCTGGGGACGATAAGCACCGACGCCCCGGCGCGCGCAGCAGTCCGCGCGATCTCCGGAAACTCGACGTCGTAGCAGATCGTGATCGCGACTTTGCCGAAATCGGTATCGAAGATCTTGAGACGGGAACCCGGCTCGATGATCCACTCCTCTTTTTCGAAGCGGGTCATGTGAAGTTTATCTTGAAACCCGACATCGCCGTCAGGGCTGAAGAAGTGGCAGCGATTGCGAATGCTACCACTCTTGGGATCCTCGACCGGGATCGTCCCGCCGACGATGTAGAGCTTGTGCCGCTCCGCCAACCCTTTCATGAGCGCAATGAATCGCGGCGCTTGCTTTGACAGCTCGCGAACTTGATCGCGAATGGGGCCCTTGTAATCACCGAGCATCAAGAGCTGAGTCGTGAAGTACTCGGGGAACACAACGAGATGGCAGCGGTAGTCGGAGGCGGTCTCCACCAATCCTTCGACTTGCTCCTGAAAGCGCTCAAAGCTTTCTACGGGACGAATAAAATACTGAAGAGTAGCAACGCGAATCCGATCCAGGGGTTCCATCCCTCGAACCATAGCACACCGCCCACAACAAACCGCACGACGCGAACTTCGGCGAGGAGCTTTCTGTTCCGGCTATGCATGATCGTGGTCGTGTGCGCAAAAACAGCCAGATACGGCTACAAACGAAGTGATCTAAATTTTTATTAATCTCTGTGAGCGATTTTCATGCGTCAGAACGTCAACGCCCTCACTGATATTTTGGGTTGGCATCGAAGAATCAGACGCTAGACTGGACACACAAAAATCAACTCCATCGATAGGAGCCTAGCTTGAAATTACTGCAATGGATTGCGGTTTTCGGTCTCGTCACTCTCATCTCGTTCGCGAACGGCACTGCGCAAGCTTCGAGCGCCTGCCGCCTCACCGGCGACGAGCGCACCCGCTGCTGCACCCCAGACCTAGCACCCACTTGGTGGTGCCCGGCAAACCAACTCGAGAGCCAGCCGGGCGCCTGTTCATTGAAGCCCACTTCGCGGGGACCCGCCGTACGTGGCGACCTCTATAGCTGCGCGACTGATATTGCGCCTCCACCTCAGGGCGGCGCAGGCTACCGGGGCGCCATTATCGCACTCGCTGCTGATTCCGCCTGCGCGAAGACCACGTGGAAGAATCGCGGCCGCGCGCCAGCGGGCTACACCAAGGGGATGGCTCTCACCTTCGCTCGAAGTCTGTGCCGGCTGTATGAACCAACGCTTGCGAGCCCGGCCACCGTCATGAGCAAAGCCAATACCGGAGTGACGTCGAAGGATGCGCTCGCTCACTACGCGAGTGTTTTCTCCTCGCTAAGGATGGAAGTCAGTCCTTCGGGACCAGACCCCCTCCTCTCCCTCTATACTCTCGGCATGGGTCTCGGGATGCGTGAAAGTACCGGCAGGTATTGCGTCGGCTGGGATACCACAGCCGGAGCCAATCGCAGCTCCAGCCAAGCCGAAGCGGGACTCTTTCAGACCAGCTATAACTCCATGGCCGCATCCGCTGAGCTGAGCAAGCTTTACGCCGAATACCGTGCAAATCCCGAACGGTGCCTACTCGACGTCTTTAAGGAAGGCGCGAGCTGCGCTACCCAGAGCATTCTCGGCACTGGAGCGGGCGCCGACTACCAACGCTTCAGCAAAGCATGCCCAGCCTTCTCGGCCGAGTACGCGATGATCATGCTCCGCGTACTGCGCTCGCACTACGGCCCGATCAACCGGCGCGAAGCTCAAGTCATTCTCGCGTGCGAGAATATGCTGGAGAAGGTGAAGACGATGGTGCAACAGGATCCTAAGAACGTGTGCAGCGAGTTGTTCTAATGGAAACGCAGACGACATTCACTGCACGGCTGATTAAGCACTGCATTTGAGCGATGGGCTCGTTCTTCGAACTCAGGGCCTCGGGGCGCCCTTTCGGATGAACTCCGGAAACTCGGTGGCCGCCATCTCATGCATCGCAAGAAGATCAAGGTAGGGCTCGGAAGATCGTCCGAGCCTCGCGGCGAGTTCTTTAGCCGCCCAAAAGTACTGCGTGCGCGAAGGACTGCCCGGCCCCGCTCGATCGGTCGAGTAGTAGGACCAAACGTCCTCATCAGTCGAAAGGCAGCTGAGGAAAGATTCGTGGATGGATTCCGCGTTCTCCATGCACCAACGCCACTCCGCCTCTTCGTAGAAATGATGAACTCGGGGCGGGATCTCTGGGTAAAGCGTTTGAGAAAATAGCGTCGCTAAACCCTCGCTCACCAAATGCTCTTGCGCGCTCGAAGCCTCTAGGTACTCATCCCGCGTGATCTCGGCCAACGGTTTACCCAGATGCCCCCAAACTCGAGGCGCATGATCCCGGTAGACATGAGAAAGCTCGTGAGCGGTCAACGCGCGGTAGTAATCCACATCGGTGCCCGGAAGATCGATCCCGAGCAGCACCGTATGCTCGCCCAGCTCGTAGCGCGCAAATCCGTCAAATTCATTAAAGCTCGGAAGCCACACCAGCGTGCCGGGCAATTCACGCCCGAAGAAGCGCTCGACTTCCGCGACGACCGAATGACCGATCTTCAGGTAGCTGAGCGCTTGGCCTGCTTGTGCCCGAGCCGCCGGGGTCTTCATCCAGCGCTCGATCGAGCGGCCGTCCATTTCCCATGCCCGAGCGAGCGGCTCGAAGAAGCGCCACTCGGGTTGCTCGAAAAACGAATAACCCGGGTGCGACTTGAAATCGCCGGCGAGCGCTCGCGAATAGAGATCAAGGATCCTCACTCCTTGAAGATAGGCCGCGCCCCATCTCCGAACAAGCCTCTGTCCCTTTGTTCACCAGCGGCGATCAGAAACGCATGCCCAAGTATGCAATTCTGACTCAATGCGTCAAGAATTACGTTAAGCTTCCATCTTGTCCGGGCGATTCCGTCACGAACTCGCTTTAACAATGAGAGTTTTATGAAAAAAAGCAGCCGAACCATTCGCTTCGTTTTGCCTTGGTTTCTTGGATTGAACGGCCTTGTTTCGTTCAGTCAAGCTCATGCGCAACCCCTTCCGGACATTAATATTTACTTAGGGTTGAGGCATCAGGGCCCCGTAACCGCAGAAATTCTTCAGGCTGCCATTGATGGGGCGCAAAGCACTGAAAATCAGCGCGTCATCATTCGCATTATGCCTCAAAGAGAACCCATCGTTCTCGGTAGTTTTGACAAGCCAGGCGGCATTCAGATTCGCAACAAGACCAATCTCATCATCAAAGTCCAGGCGCTCGATGGCTCAAAATCCGAACCCATCGAACTACGGACGATGTATTTGGATAATGCCTTACGTCGACAACTCACTTGCGGCGATACGTTGAACAGCCGAACCAATGGGTTTGATGTGATTCATTCAAATCGCATTCGAATTGAGAATTTCAAGATCACCCAATCATCCCGAGGCAAGTGCACAGGCGTTTCGATCAAGGGCTCTAAAGATGTGGTGATTGATGGGATCATCCACTCCCATGGGTCGAGCATGGTTGAAATCGAAGGAGATGAACCGATCGAAGGAGTAGACAGCAGCTCCCAAATTACTGTTCAGAACTCGTATTCCAGCGCCGCCTCTTACGGCATTTATCTGACCAGCGGATCGCATATCGTGCTTCAGCGCAATCATATCGAATGGTCCCAGAGTGATTGCATCAAAATGGGAGCGATTGGAGATGTCAGCAATGTCAGTATACTTGAGAACTTGCTCACCCGCTGCAAGCAAGATGGCGTTGACCTCGCACTCGTGGACACGGAGACGCGCTTCCCAAATTTGCGCCCTCATTTGGGGTCGCTAACCGGGCTGACCATTGAACGCAACGTGATGGCGCATAATCTCCTGATGGGAATCCAGCTCAAGCTTGCTTACATTCCTACAGGCGCGCACGCACGGCGCGGATTTTCAAAGGTCATCATCCGAAATAATCTGCTTATTGGAAATCGAGCGAAGGGACTCGTTGTCTTGAGCGCAAGGGATCCATTGGATCGAGCCGAAAACGGCTGCTTCATCAGGAAGTGGAAAGTACCGTCGGAGACGACCACTCTGATTCAAGGAAATATCCTGATTCAAAACGCGGCCGAAAAATACATGACCGACGGATGCCCAAGCAGCATCCATGTTGCTGGAAGCTGTGGGGTCCGAATTCTAGGCAATACGGTCCTTGGAGCCCAGCCTGAGTTTCCTGAAGTTTGCCTCGCGGGCGGACCTACGACGGTGCCTTACCGCACCGGAGATGTATTAGTAGCGAACAACTGGTTCAATTCAAAAAAATTGCGGTCTGACCTGCGGGACTCTCAAAGACTGACCCTCTCTGACAATCAGTCCATCAGCAGAAAGATTCTTTCTGCCGAGATTAATAGGCTGCAAGACATGATCAAAAATCCGCAAGTAAGCGCTCGATTCGCTACCTTTTTTGATCAAATAAAGCCGTATGACAATGAAAGTATCGAAACTCTAGAAACGTCTTGGTGAGTGCGTAGTTCGATTCAAGCTGCGACTTGAAATCGCCGGCGAGCGCTCGCGAATAGAGATCAAGTATCCTCACTCCCTCAGGATAGGCCGTGCCGCACCGCTGGACAAGCCCCTGTCCCTCTCGTAGACCTTCAGAATGACGACGGACTGGCGAAGCCGCCTCCACGAAATCATTTTTGAAGCCGACACTCCCGCCGGGCGTGGATTTGACATCGCGCTTATCGCGACGATTGTACTGAGCGTCGCGGCAGTCCTCCTCGAGAGCGTTCCCTCGATCAATGCGCGCTATGGCCGTGAACTCTATATCGTCGAATGGGTCTTCACGATTCTGTTCGCCATTGAATACCTGCTTCGACTCCTGGTCGTGCGCCAGCCTCTACGTTATGCGACGAGTTTCTTTGGCGTAGTCGATCTGCTCGCCATCGTCCCGAGCTTCTTGAGCCTGGTCTTCCCCGGCACGCAGTCTCTCCTCGTCATTCGCGCGTTTCGCATCCTGCGGATCTTTCGGATTTTCAAACTGAGCCAACATCTCTCCGAGGCGCAGACGCTTTTCCGCGCACTGCGCGGCGCGCGGCCCAAGATCACCGTCTTTCTTGGCGTCATCCTGGCGACCGTCCTGACGATCGGCGCGATTATGTATCTCGTGGAAGGCCCTTCGAACGGGTTCACCAGTATTCCGGAATCCATCTACTGGGCGATCGTCACGATGACGACCGTGGGTTATGGCGATATCAGCCCACACACGCCGCTCGGAAAGATGTTTGCTTCCATCTTGATGATCGCCGGCTACGGCATCATCGCGGTGCCAACGGGCATTCTCACCACCGAACTCGTGCGCGCGGGACTAGCGCCGGTTTCCACGCAGGCTTGCCCGAATTGTTCGCGGCAGGGGCATGATGTGGATGCGAAATACTGTAAGTTTTGTGGGGCTGGGATTTAGGCATTCCCCGCTAGCTAGCGGGTTCGGAAGCATTTCGGCCAGCGCGACATTTCAGGTAGCAGGATTTGACCCCTCGCGCTTCGGTACGGCAGACGGTAAAAGTTGTCTATACGTCGCCAGGTACTTAAACTGCTATCCATGAAGATTACGCTCGACGTAGGGAAGCTGCTGAAGACTGGGAAGATCACGAAAGCCGAGCACGACCGGTTTGCGGAGCTTGCGAAATCAAGCACCGGCTCGCACGCTTTTTCAATCTTGTTTGTGCTTGCCGCAATCGCCGTGGCTTTGGGCTTTTTCGGCCTGAATGCCAAACTGTTCTTCGATGTTACGCATGCCTTATATGAAGCCATAGGAAAAACGGGGATTCACGTCTTGGTGATCGCCTTGTTGTTCTTCGGCGGGCTGGCTTCAAATAGTGGTTTCTTGATCGGGCTTGCACCATTCATGATTCTCGGGTTGCTAGGGGGCTCTACATTTTACTCACATGCAACTTACTTTGTAGCGATTGAGGAGCCCGCACTCACGGTAGTGGTTTTTACAATTCTCGCGCTCGGAGCGCTTAGATGGTCGACAAGAGTCGAGTTTGATCGTGAGAGGCTCGCGTTAATTTTTGCCCGTGTTTGCATGATCATCGTGAACATGGGGTTTTGGATTGGCTCGCTATGGGGTAGCGACGTGGGCCAAGAATATCAAACGTCTTCAGCTACGTTTTCGATCCTCTGGGCTGCTGCGCTGTTGGCGGTCGGGCTCTGGGGCGCGAAGGTAGGCCGGAGGTTTGTGGTAAACACCTGCGCGGTCTTTGGCTCGATCCATTTTTATACCCAATGGTTCGTGCGGCTCGGGGCTTCGCCGGGTTCGCTTCTGGTTGCTGGACTCATTGCACTGGGAATCATGTACGGATTGAGAACTTACAATCGCGGCTTCAAGAGATAGAACTGAAACGACCCAAGCTGAGGACTGCCGCGCCCTCTAATGATTCTAATTAGTTAACAAAACAAGAAAGCCCCGGACCTTTCGGTCCGAGGCTTCTTGTTTCTCGATTGGTAGCGGGGGCAGGATTTGGCCCCTCGCGCTTCGGCCCTCCAGGCCTCAGCTCCGGGGCCGGCCTCGGAGCTAAGTCGCGCGTCGTGCGCGACTTACCGCGCCGGACTCTCCGCAGGAGGGTCACGGACGCGGCCGCTCCTCACGTTCAAATCCTGCCCCGCTCACACCC
>JBEIOW010000417.1:0-2754 GCA_040377385.1 Bacteriovoracaceae bacterium
AGCTGCCGGAAGGCTACTTCGTCGTCTACGGAGGTCAGTTCGAAGGCCAGCAGCAAGCGAGCCGCAAGATTCTTTGGTTCGGCCTTTTGTCGCTGGCGGCGATCGCCCTGATCCTGATGAGCCACTTCCGCTCGAAATGGATCGTGGGTCAGGTGATGCTCACGATTCCGCTCGCCTTCATCGGCGGAATCACGCTGCTTTTCTTCACGGATCGTTCCATCACGATTGCGAGTCTCGTTGGCTTTATCACTCTGTGCGGGGTCGCCGCGCGCAATGCCATCATGATGATTTCCCACTACCTCCATCTGATGAAAGAAGAAGGGGAGAGCTTTAGTCGCGAGATGATTGTGCGCGGCTCACAAGAACGGCTCGTTCCCGTGCTGATGACCGCGTGCACCGCATCGCTCGCGCTTTTGCCGCTCGTCTTTGCGGGAGGCCAACCGGGGAGCGAGATCCTTCACCCGGTGGCGGTCGTCGTCGTGGGTGGGCTGCTGACTTCGACTTTCTTGGATATTTTTGTCACGCCTACCGTTTTTTTCCATTTCGGTCGACGTTCCGCCGAACGCTACGTCGCACTGAGTTCGCAAACCCCTGACCTTGAAGAGGAGATCCAATGAACTTTCATCGCTTTTGTTTCGCATTTTCCCTGAGTACCGGCTTGGTATTTGCTCCATCTCTGGCCTTGGCCCACGAAGGACACGCGCTTCCCGGCAGTGTGCAGCCGCCTAAAGGCGGCATGGTGCGATCGTCCGAGCATGAGATCTACGAAGTGCTCGCGCGCGGCAAGACGATTTCGATCTACGTCTATGATCATGATCTGAAGCCGAAACCGGCGAAGTCGTTTCCGATCGTCGCCACGACCACGCTTCCGAGGAAGAAGGCATCTCCCTTGGCACTCACGGCGAGGGAAGATCATTGGGAAGGGACCTTCGACGCGCAGGGCGCGCATCGCTATACACTGGAGCTCGAGGTCAAGTCCGCCGGCCACACGGATCGCCTTAAGTACACGATTGAGCCAAAAAAATGAGGTTTCACCCTGGAGTCATCATGAACCGATTCGCGTCCTGCCTGCTCCTCTCGTCATTCTTGGTTTCGATTTCGAACGCGGAAGAGCTCCGGTACGAGGATCTTCCGGCTCGAATCGACCAAAGCAATGGTCGGGTGCAGGGGGCGCGCTTCACTGCGGAGGCTGCAGAGTCTCGCGTCGGCCATTTCGGGCGGTCCTTCCTCCCTTCGGTCGAGTTGAACCTCGGGCGGGAGAGTTTTCGGCGAGGCTCGGCGGGAACACTCACTCCCTCGACCGGTTGGGGCGCGACCGCTCGACTCAACCTCTTTAACGGAGGTCGGGACTTAGCCGAGGACCAGGTGCTTCGATCGAAGAGTGAGTTGAGCCGCTTTGAGCAGATTTTGGGCCGTCAAGAAGAGCTGAGCCTCGCTCGGATGCGTTTCTGGGAAGTCTTAGCCTTCGATGAGCGGACGAGAATTCTCAGTGAGGCCGCCGCGATGAACGAGCAAAACGCGGCCTCCGCGGAAAGACGGATCCGGGCAGGGATCGCCACCGAGGCGGATCGGGTGGAGTTTCAGCTCAAGAAGGTCGCGATCGAGCAGGACTTGGCCCGAGCGCGGGCGGATCGCGGGATCGCGCTTTCGCGGCTGAAGGTTCTCCTGGGCGTAGGCGACCAGGATCTGCGTCCGATCGGGGAGCTTACGCATCTCCACGATTGGGAGAAGGAGTTTTCGCCGGGCGAAGTGAACCTCCTACCGTTGGCTCAAAAGGTGGAGGCCCAAGCGCAACTCGCCGAAGCGGTCAGATCGGTTTCGGCGAAAAGTTGGCTACCTTCTCTGGACCTCTATGGCGGGTTTGTTCAGCCGTTGGAACGAGAAGAGTCCGGCACACCGTCGGATCGGAGGGAAACTTACCTTGGGATCGGATTGCGCTTTGATGTGGGCTCGGCGGTCAAGTCAGGCGTTGAGTCTCGTGCCGCACGCCTGGAAAGAGACGCCGCCACCAGTCAGGCCCGTTTCGAGCGGTCCCGAATCACGGAAGAGTTGAAGTCTCAGGTCACTCTCCTGCGTCTTCTCCACAGCCAACTCCACGAAGCGGACGAGAACGTGAAGCGAGGAGAGTCTTACCTCAAGCTCACTCGCTCGGAATATGGTCGGGGCGTCAAAAACTCCGTCGATATGTTGAATGCGTCGGAGCGCTATCTCGATTACAAAGAGAGGCGGCTCTCGCTATTACTCGATTTTCAGGCGACGTTGGTCCAGCTCAAGGCTTCCCAAGCTCGGTAAGGAATTGGATGAAAGACTGCTGTGAAGGAAAGTCCGAAGAGCTCGCGGGGTTGGCCGAGCGCCAGCGGGGTGTGCTGTGGATCGCCCTTGCGATCAATGCGGCGCTCTTTGTTCTCGAGGTCTGGCAGGGAGTCACGGCTCATTCCACCTCGCTCTTGTCCGACGCGCTCGACATGTTCGGGGATTCGGTCGTCTACGGCATGACGCTCGCCGCGATCGGCGGAAGCGCGCTGCTGACCCGGCGGATTTCCCGGATTAAGGCGACCCTGATGGCGCTTTTCGCGGTCTCCATTTTGATCCAAGCCATCACGCGGGCGATCTTAGGTGTGGTTCCGGTTCCGGAGACGATGGGGTGGGTGGCCACGCTCGCGCTGATCGGCAACGCGGTTTGTGCTGCGCTTCTGCTTAAACACCGCGGAGATGACATCAATATGCGTGCGACGTGGCTTTGCAGTCGAAACG
>JBEIOW010000426.1:0-2694 GCA_040377385.1 Bacteriovoracaceae bacterium
CGAACGGGACTTGGAGCAGCAGGGATATGATCTGCAGCGCCTTCCGCTCGTGTTCCAGTACAACAAGCGAGATCTTCCGGACGCAGTCCCGGTCCGGGAGCTCGAAGCCACCTTCAATTCGATGAAAAGACCCCATTTCGAAGCGGTGGCTAGTCGCGGTGAAGGGGTCATGGAAACTCTGCAGAGTATGAGTCAGTGGGTAATCCGAGAACTTAAAGGGGGGACTACTACCTAATGAACAAGGAAAGACTGAAGAAGTTCAGAAAGATCTTCGAAGCGCAAAAGAATGAAATCCTGAAGAACGGCAAAGTCGTTCTCGAGGATTTCAGCGTGAGTGAGGACGATCGCGCGGACGAAGTGGATCAAGCCACGACCGACAACGTCCAATCCATGCAGATGCGCCTCAAGAACCGCGAGACGCTTTACCTGAAGAAGGTAGATGAAGCGCTCCGTCGGATTGAAGAAGGCTCGTTCGGTGAGTGTACGGACTGCGGCGAAGACATCGAGCTTCGCCGTCTCGAAGCACGTCCGGTCGCCACGCTGTGTATCTCCTGCAAAGAAGACCAGGAGCGCAAGGAAGGACTCACGTCGTACGGCCGTCAGCACAAGAGCCTGGGCGAGACGTTCTCGCGCAAGTTCGCTTAATCCGATCTAGAGAACGGATAGATCAAGGGCGATCCGGCATATGCCGAATCGCCCTTTTTTTAATTCCGGTTGCTCAAGCGAGCGGGATCAATTCAAAGCGGGAAGCGAGATCGTTGGCGAAAGCGTCGATACCGCGTTCTCCGGGAACGTAGAACCCGCGCAAACCTGCTGCCTTGGGCCGAGAACGCTATCCAAGTCCACGACGTCTGGGCCATCCGCCCGATAACCCACGCGGTAGGTAGGCTCACCTGGCATGTAGACAATAAATACTTCCTTCGTGCGCTCGTAAACGCGGCCCGGCTCGTCGAACTGGAACGTCGCTTTGATGGCTCCGTTCGCTGGGGCGCTAGCGATTTTCCAAGTGAGAGAAAGCTTCCCTACTTTGTCGACGCTACCATCGATGTTAATTTTTGCGGCCACAGCGGCGGCGGTATAGATCTCAAGCGCGCGCTCAGGATTAGACTTCAGGGCGATCATATCCTCATCGCTGATCTGAATGAGCAGCGCTTCGAGGCGTCCCTGCAGGCGCAGGATCTGTGTCTTCTTCAAGAACTCGGCACGCGCTTCCTTCAATGCGGCCTGACAAGCTTCAGAAACACCTTCCGCGACCGATGGAGCGTCTGCAGGAGGAGTCGTGCTTCCTTCGTCAGCCGGAGGGGGGGTGATCGGAGGAGGAGGAGTCCCCGCGGCGTCGCCGCCGGAAGCGGTACTAGCATCATCCGCGTCGTCGTCCGAATCCGTTGTGTCGGCATCATCAGCGGAGGTTGTGCCCGCATCCACTGTCTCGGTTTCAACCGGAGTAAAGGAAGGCAGCGGGTTGGCCACCTTTCCGGTCGACGCCCGTTGTCCGCCGCAGGCGGAAACCAGGAGGACCAAGGATAGCGAAACCAACACGGTCGAAATCGAACGATTTTGAGTTTTCACGAGTGAGGGTTTACCTCATCTTACTTGATTAAACCAGTCAAATATAATAGTCCGAGCCTCTTCTCGCATATCCGTGACTTCAGCAAATTCACTCGTGGATTGATGTGGTGCAAAACGCCACCGTGCGGTGTGTCACCACCATGGGGGGTAGGGCGGAAAATTCTCAGGTCGGTCCAGTCCACTATGTTGAAAAGATAGGGTTTTTTCTGTGCCAAAGGCTGGCATGTCGCTAGCAATTGATCAGGATGTGACGAGGGAGCGAATGGAATCGCTCTTCAGTAGCCACCAAGGATGGATGTCTCAGTAGTCAATACTAGGAGAGGAAGTGCACCTCTCAGAAAGGCAGGGTGTCTGATGTTTTCTCATCATCCCCACAGGTTCAATGAAGAACCAGCGAGCCGGAATCTCGCTACTGCCACGCTCTATTACAACGCGATCCACTGGATGTGGTCTTGGCGTTGTTATCCCGCCAGAAACTGAAACCTCACCGTCGTAACCGCTCCGATCCATCAACAAACGACCTCCAGGACGCCCGTGCCGGGGCCCCTGAAGGGATGTGTGTCCCTCTACGGACTCAGAAAGTGTCTAGCCATGGACCGCCTTACCCTGAATCAGTTCAAAAGCCTCTTCGAACAGGAACGTAACAAGCTTCTCTCGCAAGGATTGAAGGTCGATCAATTCAAACTCGAGCGTGACGACATGTCAGACGAACTCGACATGTCTTCGATCGAGATGGAAACGGAAATGAGAATGCGTCTCCGCAACCGCGAAGCGCTCTTCCTCAAGAAGATCAATGAATCCCTCAAGCGAATCGAAAGCGGAAGCTTTGGTCAGTGCAAATCCTGCGACGATGAGATCGAGCTCCGCCGCCTGCAGGCCCGCCCCACGACTCACCTCTGCGTGAACTGCAAAGAGGACGAAGAGCGCCGTGAGTTACTCCACATCGACGGGCATAAGCCGAAGAGCCTGGGGAAAAAGCTGCGGCTTGCCTGAACGATCCATCGACTGAAAGTGATGCGCGCGCGAGCGCGATTTGAGGACGAGGCCTGGTTCACGGATGAACCCTGTGCCGGCAACCCCCCAAGGACGGGGGGGATGAACTCTCAGATCCCGCAGCGCGTGCTC
>JBEIOW010000253.1:0-4171 GCA_040377385.1 Bacteriovoracaceae bacterium
ATCTTCGTCCTGGACATGCGCAGCTACCGCAGTGGCAACGACGACAACCTGGCGGCCAAGCCCGAAGCCCGCACGGCGTTTCTTGGACAGGCGCAACTGGACTGGCTGAAGTCCGGGCTCAAAGGGTCGCAGGCTTTCACGATCGCGCCGGCTTCACGCGTCTCGAGCAGCCTTTCCGCGTTTCCGCGTGCATCACATTGCTTCAGAAGGAGACCTCCGGCCGCTCCGCCGGAAGCACCGCCGTGGCATTGAATACAACCATGCTCATCGACGCGATCGATGACCTTGCGCTGAAAGATCGAGAAGAGATCCGTCTTTGATTGAAGCTCGGCACAACGCTGCGCCAATCCAGGATCCGACAAAGTTGCGCCGACCGAGGATCCTGGACGCGGCAGCCCATCTCCTTTGGTGCGGTCATAGAAGAGCCGAAGTACGGTTCCCGTTTTATCTTCGGTCAGAATGACCGAACCGTCTTCCGCGGAAATCACCGAGACAGGCGCGCCTTGTTTTTGAGTCCCGCGCGCTTCCCAATCCCAAATCAAGTCGAAGGGGTCTCCGGTGGGCAGCCCGCGCGAGTCGACGTTGAAGATCACTAATCGGTGGCCGTACTTGCGGTACCCATGAAGTCCAACGATGAGCTTGCCGCGATACCAGTTTGGAAAAGTCTCACCCGAGTAGAGTGCCATCCCGAGCGGCGCGGAATGCGCCGGTAGCAGCAACCAGGGCTTGCGGGACTTCTGACAAAACCCACCGTGGAAGGGATACTCGGGACTCTTCTGCCCTTGATCGTAACAATACGGCCAGCCGTAGTGCGGGCGAACGGATGAATTCCAATCGATCGACCCGAGATTGATGACGTTGATCTCGTCGTGCGGCAGTTCCTCGCCACTGAGGACCGTATCGCGGCGCTCGATGGAATCCCGCGAGTTCTCCGCTTGAAGTAAGAAAGACGTGCCGGGAACAACCTCCATGGCCATGGAGTTCCGAAGCCCGTAGGCGACCACTTGAAAGTCCCGCGCTGTGCGGTTGGGTCCATCCAAGACATAGCGCCGAATCACGCCGCGCCCGTTTTTCCCTTCACCCTCCACACAAGGCTTGGACGGATCGGGGTGAGCGTTCTGGGCACCTTCGCAGTTGTCGGAAGAAGAGCCGATGTTGACGAGGAGGGCACCATGGCGATCAAACGCGAGTGCCTTGAGCGGATGGCGACCCGTGTTCGGCAGGCCATCGACGACCACCCGGCGATGCTGAGGCTGATCCGGCGTGAAACGAAAAATCCGCGGGCCTTCACCCACGTACGGCAGCCCATCCGGACCCACCACAATTCCGTGAACTTGGTCCAAACCGGAAATCAACACGGTCTTCTCATAGGGCCCACTCGCGCCCAGGCGCCGAAACCGCGTGACGCGTCCCTGGCGACTGCCCCAGCCGACCATCTCGGTAACCAGCAGGTCGCCGTTGGAAAGCTGCGCGACGCCGCGCGGGAAGGAGAGCTTTTCGGCCACAAGCCCGACGCACATTCCTGGGGGGGTCTTTAGGTCGACTCGTGGGAGACCGTCACAAGTTCCGGTGATGCGGTATCCCGAAGGTTTTGGCTCAGCAAAGAGGAATGGGAGCTGTCCCATCGCACGAAAGGCCGCCATGCTCACTCCGGCGGGCATCTGCTGCGCAGCTGCGGAGAGGACTCCGCCCAGGGCGATCGCGAGGCTAAAAAACCAAGCGAAGGACGCGTGAACGGAAAAGCGAGATTTCCTCATTCTGACCGGAAATGCAGGGCCGGTGCCACCCGGGGTACCCGTTAGGGGGGCATCCACGCCGGAAAAGTGCCTAAGTTTTAGACACCCGCCAGCCAATCCAGGTTGTCTGAAATTGACAGCCCTTCGATTTTCATGATCCAACCACCTCATGGCAAAAAAGGCGCTGATCACGGGGATTACTGGACAAGACGGCTCGTACCTGACGGAGCTCTTGCTCGAAAAGGGGTATGAGGTTCATGGCCTGATCCGCCGTTCGAGCTCTTTCAATACCGGACGGATCGATCACATCTACCGTGATCCGCATAACCAGGACACTCGCCTGTTCCTCCACTACGGAGACCTCTCCGATTCGTCGAACTTGAACCACCTGCTCCGCAAAATCCGTCCCGACGAGATCTACAATCTCGCGGCGCAGAGCCATGTGCGCGTGAGCTTTGATATGCCGGAATACACGGCCGACGTTACCGGCGTCGGAGCGATCCGGTTGCTCGACGCGATTGTCGACACCGAAATCGAGACCAAAATTTATCAGGCCTCCAGCTCCGAGATGTATGGACGCGTACTTGAAGTCCCGCAGAAGGAGACCACTCCCTTCTACCCGCGCTCCCCTTACGGCTGCGCGAAGGTCTTTGCGTTCTGGAGCACGGTCAACTACCGCGAAGCTTACAATCTCCACGCCTCCAACGGGATTCTCTTCAACCACGAGTCCCCTCGCCGGGGCGAGACGTTCGTTACCCGCAAGATCACACGCGCGCTCGCAAGAATCTTGGCCGGCAAGCAAAAGGAGCTTTTCCTCGGCAACCTCGACGCCAAACGCGACTGGGGTTACGCCAAGGATTACGTGGAAGCCATGTGGTTGATGTTGCAGCAACCGAAGGCGGACGACTACGTCATCGCCACGGGCGAGACCTATTCTGTGCGCGACTTCCTGGATGTTGCGTTCAAAGCCGTCGGGCATGACTGGCAAGAATACGTGAAAATGGACTCGCGCTATCTGCGCCCGACCGAAGTCGACCTCCTCATTGGCGACCCATCCAAAGCCAAAAAACAGCTCGGCTGGAAGCCCAAGACCTCCTTCCCCGAACTGGTCCGCCTCATGGTCCAAGAAGACCTCAAGCTTGAAGGCTTGGACCCTGAACGCTTCATGAAAAAATGACCAGTCCCGGTCCCAGCGTCCTCTACGAACGTCGCGGTCCGCTCGCGCTCGTTACGCTGAATCGCCCCCAGGTTCTCAATGCACTTTCGCTCGAGATGATTGAGCGAATCGGAGATGCACTCGATCGCGCGGAAAAGGACCCAGGTGTCCACTGCGTCGTTCTTCAAGGAGCGGGCGACCGGGGCTACTGCGCCGGTGGCGATGTAAAAAAAGTCGTCCGACCCGGCCCCGAATTGGGGTCAGATTATGCGGAACGATTCTTCCTCGGCGAATACTCGCTCGATTACCGGATTCACCGTTTCCCGAAAGCGTTTTGCGTGATCGCTCACGGCATCACCATGGGCGGAGGCATCGGACTTATGGCCGGCGCTTCGACACGGATTCTGGTCGAAAGCTCCACTTCCCCCACCACCGTGGCCATGCCCGAGATCACGATCGGCCTCTACCCGGACGTGGGGGCTAGCTACTTCCTTTCTCGCATGCCTGGAAAACTCGGACTTTTCCTCGGCCTCACTGCCGCACGCCTGAACGCGCAGGAAGCACGATCAGCTGGGCTGGCCGATCTTGTCGCTTCCGAAGTACGGCGAGAAGAACTGCTGGAGTCTTTACAGGAGGCCGCCTGGACACCCGATGACACCCAGATGAACCGCGATCGACTGCGGGGAATCACCCAAAGCTTTGATGTCCCCGCCTCGGCTGAACCATCGCGACTAAAACGTCACGCCGCTTGGATCGAGGCCAGCCTGGCGAACGACCTGCTCGCCTTCCACAATCAGATGCGGGAGGCCGCCTCCAGCTCCGATCCTTGGCTCAAAGCCTGCGCCGAGACCTTCCTTAGCGGATCACCCACGAGTGCCCACCTGATCTGGGAGACCTGGGAACGAGGGTCTCGCCTCAGCCTTGAGGACTGCTTCCGTATGGAGCTTGGGCTGTCCTTAGGCTGCTGCCAGGCGGAAGACTTCGCGGAAGGTGTACGTGCCCTGCTGATCGATAAAGACGGTCGCCCTTCCTGGAACCCTGCCCGGCTGGAGGACGTCTCCCCTCAGCGGATCCAAGGATATTTCGCGCCGCATCCACTGGCCTCAGGAAGCTCCTTTCTTCGCTGATTTTCCATCGCCGCTGCTCGAGCACTGGGATACAGAAGTATTTAGGTCAAGTAGGAATGGCATCCACCCCGGTTACTAAGACGAAACGAGATTTGTTCAAACTCACCCTGGGGGCCATGGGGGTCGTGTATGGCGACATCGGAACGTCGCCG
>JBEIOW010000013.1:0-12949 GCA_040377385.1 Bacteriovoracaceae bacterium
CCGTTGAAGGGGCGATGGTTGGACTGATTCTCGGCAACTTTCGGAAGTTTCTGCACGCCTCTTTCTCGCAGTTCAAAAATCAGCGCGCACGCGACCGCTTCAAGTATTCACTCTTCCGCATGAAGGCCGAGACTGCGGCACGGATCTATTTCAATTCGTTCAGCCAGCTGGCGAGCGAGTTCGGAGTCACCATCGTTGCAGGCTCCATCGTTCTGCCTCGGCTACGCGTTCGCGAAGACGGAAGCGGCGTCGATGTGACGGGCGACGAGCTCTACAATACGACGCTGGTGTTTAATCCCGATGGACGCGCGGACCCTCGTCCTTTCCTCAAGATCTATCCCACTCCCCAAGAGCTCCCCTTCACGACTCCCGGCACCGAAGACGACCTTCCGGTCTATCCGACGCCTGCAGGCCGCCTTGGAATGCTCAACTGCGCGGACTCCTGGTACGCCACGCCCTACGAGAAGCTGAGAGGAAAAATCGACTTTCTCGCAGTCCCTTCCTTCATCGAGAAGGATGGAGACCTGGCCAAACCCTGGAGCGGGAAGAACATCACGCCGACACCGCCTGAGTTTGACCCGAAAGACTATCAGCGCATCACCTACGACGAAGCCTGGGTGAAGTACGCCTCTCCGGCCCGCTTTCAGGGAGCGGATGTCCGGCATGTGATGAACGTCTTTCTCCGTGGACGATTCTGGAGCCTGGGCTCGGACGGCTACTCGATCATCTTGAACGGCGGAAAGCTCGAGCGCGGCCAAATGGGAACCGGCGCTGCTTTACAATCGCTCTGGCTCAATTGATGACGGAACGACGCTGTTCGAGCGCTCGCTCGACCGAGTCCTGAACTTCGCGCGAAGGATCCTGTCTTCCACCTTCAATCAAGCGTGAGACGTCCTCGCCGGGAATAGCGCGAAGGGCGAGATACGCTCGAGCCCGCACGCGATCCCGACCATCGCTCAAGTAGTCTCGAACGTACGGCAACAGGCGCACCGATGCCGAGTTGCCGATGGAGTCCAGAGCCGCAATGCGCTCACCCTCCCTTTCGGCCGACTCCAGTCGAGCGATCAAAAGATCCTCGAGCTCCTTCTTCCGCGCCGGATCCTCGATTTTAGCCACCTGGGCGCCCAGTGCGAGCAGCGCGCCTCGTGCCGAAGGGGAGCTGGCGTCAACCTTCGCCCGCCCTAGACCCGACTCTTCCAGCAGTAATTCGGTCGCTGCCACACCGAGCGGAGCGCTAGTCGTGATCCAGGCGTTCAGCGCGGCCTGCCGCTCGTGAGGACGAGTATCGGAATCTCGGTAAAATTCAGCCAGCGCGCGCTGCGCCTCTTCACGCGAGCTCGAGGCCAGCGCTCCGATCATCAGCTGCGCATCTTCGGGACGCTCTCGCACCGACTCAAGCACCGCCCGCGCCGCACGCGCGCTTCCGTCCTCCGCGTCGAGCCGCTTCACTAACCCCCTGAAAACCCCATGGCGCTCGTCGACCGTTCGCAAGCGGCCCGACTGTAGCAACGCCGCAAGTTCACCAAAGGAAGGCACATTCTCCAGCCCCGCGCTGGCCTGGGCTGCCTGAGCCAGCTGCTCCGAGGAGACAGGCGTCCATGACTGGGGCCCATCCAGGAAGGCTAACGCCGAGGCGAGCGCGGCGTCGTCGTAACGGATTTCGTAAGACGTCTTTGAGCGGAAACCGACTTCCGCGTTTTCCCAGAGGAGCGTCTCTTCACCACGAATCTCACGGGGATCTTCTTGATCGGTGAGTCGGAGCTCATGGCGGGAGGTTTCGATTCTCGCTTCGGCGAGAGGGCCGTCTAAGTAGCGGCGCTTCTTCTTCACGTAATGATCACGAGTCACCCGATGAACTTCGGCCGAAAACGCTCCCTGCAAATCTTTCTTCTCGAAAAACCGGAACTGATCAACCAGGTCAATCGCCAAGCGAGCCAGCATGGCCGTCTGATCCGCGCGGGGCGCTGACGCGCGCCCTTGAGGACCGCGCTTGCTCAGCGCAGCGGTGAGCTTTCCGCTTTCTTCGATGGAAATACGAACCGGTGAAGTCCCACGAAAAGCTTCGGGCGACTCAAACCGCACGTAGACGGATTGGTCCGCTGTCCAGAGCGATCCTCCCAAGGTCATATCCAGCACGGGCTGTCCGCTGAGTTCAGCGCGCAGGATGCGCTTGAAGGAATAAGCTCGCACGCCAGAACGCGTCTTGGCGACCTCAACCTTCTGGCCCTCCTCCTGGCCCGCCGGAGCACGCCCGAAGTTCGCAAAGCGAGGTGTTTGAGTCGGCGCGTAGTAGGGTTCGGAGTAGGTATTGAGAACGAAGACGGCGCCCGCGATCACCGCCACGCTCAAAGCGGCGGCGATTGGCCAAGGCAGCCGAAACTCAGGTTTCTTTTCTGGCTTCGCGCCAGGCTTTTGATCCGTCAGCGGCTCGCGCATTTCCCCAACCCCTCTAAACTTTCCGTGAAGTCGTAACAGTGGCCCGCCCACTCAAAGAGCGAGACCTTGATGAGGTTCGTCCACCGCCACCCGAAGACATTGAACGCGTCGGCGAACGCGTAGAACTTGCCGGAAAGAAACTCGAGATGCCCACTGATCGTCGTTACGGGCGAGCGTTGACCAAAGTGGAGCTCCGAGTAGACCTGCAGATCGGCATCCACTAGGGTCACGGCACCCCCCACTCCGCCGCGTACAACGAGCAGCGTGACGGAGCCTTCGACGTAGGCCTGCGATTGAACCACTGGCGCTACATGGGCGCGCACGAAGCTTTCACTGAGGGGAATTCCGAGGAACGGGGTCAGCTCGGCCAGCACTTTGCCCGAAAGCGAAAACCCCGCTTTGGCGTTCACGGTGACGGGGCCTACCGGAACCGAGACGGCGGTGACCTTTACGTCAATGGGAGGTACCGCGTATTCCACCTTCAAGCCGACATCGAGCGGGATCTGGAGAGAAACGAGCTGAAGCCCGTTGACGAAGACTTGGCTCTCGGCCGTTTTGTAATCCGGACTCGCAGTCGTCGTCGTCTGCAGAAGGCTGCGATCACGCCCAAGCACCGAAGCCTGGTGTGAGGTCGTGAGACCACTCTCCGTCAGGGTCGGCTTGGCGTCGAAGCGACTCCCGAGCGCGCGATCCATTGCGCTTTTATCCTTCCGCACGCTGAGAGTGCCATCCGCGATCGGTGCACGGGGGGTCACGCTAGGGGTCGGAGACGGTGTCACCGTGGGTGCGGGCTTCGGGCGCTTAGGCGCGGCCGCGAGACCGACATCCGCGAATCCGCCGACGAGCAGCACCGCGCAAAGAAGAGCGCGAATCGAGCGGAGGAGAAGGGAGTGCGGCCCAGTCTTCATAGCATCCTATTGCGCTGCGTTTAATGCATTGCGCTAGATGTCATATTATGAAGATCTGTTAATTTTGTATAGAAAATTTAACGATATGCGTTAATGCACTGAATCTATTGAGCTTTTACCCAAACCAACTCAATCCGCGAAGAGAGTGCAGCATTCTCGAGCACGGCTTGAGTGGCCCCAAAGCTCACGACTTCCCAGCTCGCCTCAGGCCAATCCAAGCGACGGCCCCAGTATGCGGAGAGGGCGTAAGCCCGCTCAAAGCCAAGCGTCCAGAGTCGACGGCGCTCCTCCCCTAGGCTCGTCGCCGGAGTCTCACCAAACTCGGTTTCGCGAACATGGCCCTCAATGCGCACTTTTCCGGTGTGCGCCCCTTTCAGCGCCTCACCCAAACGATCCAGAAGCGGCCAGACCGATTCCGGCACGATGGCCGAGACGCGAGCACTTCCCTCGTCCGCTGCGCTATTCGCGACGGGAAACAACCACTCCGATGGAATTCTCAGCCGCCATGCACCTCCCGGCTCCGCCTGCAGCTTCGCTCCGGGAATCGCCTGAATCGCCTTTTGAAGTGCCTCAGAGAGAACCGACGGCGAGCTTGGGCTCGTCGCGCCCGACTCCGCTCCTTCGCCTCGAAACGGGAGCTCAGAAAGCGCCGCGACTTGCGTACCGAATGCCGCTCGCAAAGAGTCCACCAGCTGCTGAGTTTTCACGGAATCCCGCTGCGACCCCGCATAAAGAATGACGAACAACGCAAAGACCAAAAGAAGAAGCGCTGCGAACGGAAGAAGCCACGCGGTTGCCGCCGAATTTGAGCTTTCTTCAAGCGGTGCGTCGGGTCGGCGACTCATTCCTCGAGCCGCCTTTTTCCAGCTCCCGCAGGTTCATCCAGGTAAACGAGCAGCTTCTCGCGCAAGACCTGCGGCGAAACTCCCGACTGAATACCGAGCACGCCCATCAAGACGAGCTCCCGCTGGAACGCCCGCTCCTTCGCGAGTCGCCGCAGCTTCATGCCCCAAGGGAGTAAGATCCAGTTAGAGAGAACAAGTCCGTAGACCAAAGAAACAAACGCGATGGCGATCCCGGAACCTAGACTCTCGGGCTTGGCGAGGTTTGAAAGAACTTGAACCAAACCCAGAACCGCTCCCAAGACACCCACTCCCGGAGCGAACGTCCCGGCCGTCTCCCAAACTCGTCCCGCCTGATCTTCTTCGCGGAGGCGCTTGGCGATTTCAGCGTCTCCAATCTCCCGCACCGCATCGAGCTCGAGTCCGTCCATCGAGAACTTCAAAAGCTTCTTCAGCAAGGGATCCTTCAGACTGTCGCGTGCCGACTCGGCGGCCAAAAGTCCTTCCTTCCGCACGAGCGACGAGATCCGGTGAATTTCTTCAACGAGGGAGTCGAGCGAGAGCTTCTTCGGGCGGAAAACCTCCGGGAGCGCACGCCACGCCGCCCGAACATCCTCCCCCGGAAACGCCGCAAGCAAGCTCGCGGTCGTCCCTCCGACAACGATCAAGAGCGCGGCGATCTGGAAGAGCTGTCCCCCGGTTCCGCCCAAGAGCCACTGCCCCAAGATCAGCGTCAAAAGAGCAAGGACTGCTCCTACCCAAGTCGATTTCTCCATGCGTCGAGTGTACCATGAGAACACGATGCGCGATTCCCAAGGTCTCCCGGATTTTCACCGCACGGAAATTCGCGGCCATACGCAGATCTTTCGACCGGCACCCCTCCTTTTCCGCGTGCTGGCCATGGTGATCGACCTCCAACTCCTCCTCGCCCTCACCTCGCTTCTGATCTGGTCCGCGGGCATTGCGCCCTACTGGGACGCGCGTTGGCTCGGACCGATCCTCGCGCTTTTCGTGTTCGTCCAGATCGCGCAGCTCCTGATGTTCTCGGGAACCTGGGGGCAGCGCCTCCTCGGTCTTCGCCGACTCGACCCCCTCTCTCGCGCAAAGCCCGACTCGTTCTCGCGCTGGCTACGGAGCGGGCTCTTTCAACGCGAGACCTTGAACGGCGGGACGCTTGCGCAGTCCTTCTTCTTTGCGACGCTCACGATCGCGCTCGGAGTTGGCTCCGCCCACCTCACCATCCGCCGTCACCCGGCTTGGTCAGAAGCCGGCTTTCGTAGCCTTGAGCCTTCGTTCCCCACTGCCGCTGAGCAACGCGATTGGATCGTAGCCCCTTTCTTCTACGCGATCGGCGCCTGGCCGCGGGTCTTTGCTGGCCAGCCTGTTCTCTATTCTTTGCCGTACGAAAAGGGCCCCCCGAAACATTTCGTCGGCCACATCGTCGCCCGCTGGGAAATGCCCGAAACCCGTCTTTCGCTCGAAGGTCCCTGGTCCCCCCCGGAACGTCCAGAGCCCTCACTCGTGCGCGACTGTTTGACCGAAGGCTGGATTTCTCGACTTAAGACCTGTTTATCCGTGCGGACTCAAACACTCCGCAAGCATCTCGAAGAAATGTCCGCACTCCGTCCCACGCACTGGCGCTTGGAATGGTTCGAGGTCGAGAGCCCCTCCATTCCGCCGGAGGAGCGAGCACGTGGCTTCCTCATTGAGGCCTCGAACGCCACGCACGCCCAAGCGCGCTATGTCTTGGTCAACGCCAAGGGTGTGCAGCAGGCGATCGTACTCGACTCGGCGCCCGGCCGCACACGCAGCGCACAGGCGCGCGAGCTCCTCGACCGCACGATTCGGAGCTTGCGCGTGGGTCTCGAGATTTTTCCAGGCCGGGCCTGGGCCGATCGAGAGCTCGAGGGGATTCGCATCGCGGAGCTGAGCAAACCCGGCCGCGCCGAAGAGTTCCTCTCGCGCTACGCCGAGGTTCAGACCCTCCTGCTTTCCAAGGTTTCCGTCGACCCCAAGAGCTTTGATGCCTTTTTTCATCTCGGGGGAACGGCAATTTTACTCTCGCGCTTCGCAAAGAAGAACCGTGACCCAGAGCTGAGCGCGATCGCTAAACCGCTCCTGCGAAACGCCTTTCGCTACGCGCAGGACCTAGCGCCCAACGATCCCCGGACCGCGCAGCTCGAGACCCTCTGGCTCGAAGTGCGCTCTGATTAAGGGATTTCATTCTCTCGCACCTGCCGCCGATACGCAGACAGGAGGCCTCTGCCTGTCGTGAAACCGACGTTCGCCAAATCCATCCTGATCGACCCTAAAGGAGGGTCATCGCCGACGCACGCCCGCGGCGTGGGCGATCGTTTTTCATCATGGATTTCGAGCAGTTGCCTTGCTTACTTTCAGTACAGCGTTCAGAAGATCAACAGCGTTCGCTCCCCGAATATAACCCCTGGATACGACGGCGATATTTCAAGCGCCGTCGAAAGCCTCTTCCGCGAGCGGAGGAGTCAGCGCCCAATCGCAGCCCTTTTCGGCGCGGACTTCCGCCCATGTGTCGAAAACGACCTCCCTCGATCGACCCTGAATTTGTTCGCGAATCATTCGACGTCCCCGTCTCCGCACAGGGCTTGCACCTCTATTGCTCCAGGGGAACGTAAAGGGATGCTTCAGGGGGTTCAAATCACCTCGGCGAAAGCCGGGCAGTCGAGCAGCACGCTCGCCAAGCGCGCGGGACTCACCGCGCTCGCCCTCGCTCTTGCGCTCACCACGACGGCCTGCCTTCAGAACGGTAGCGGCAAGGGCACCAAGACTAAGCTCACCACTTCCACGAGCGGCACCACCCAGTCCGGAGGCGTCACGCGGATTTTCTATCTCCGCCACGTCCTGCGCTCGCAAGCCGGCGGTGGCTTGCTGGATCTGGTCGGATCCGAGGGTGGCTTTGGCCGCTGGTGTGCGTCCACGGATCCGAGCGACCCGAACGGTCCCTCGAGCTGTAAGTGTAAATTCGACTATCGCGACGCGGGTTCCAGCACCTGGCTCTCGGCGCAATCCGAGACGCGTTACCGCGAGAGCGATCTTCTTCGCTGCGCGACCGAAGGCGTTCCCGGAACGGCGAGCGAGATTCGCGTCTCCGTGGTGCACGCTCCGACCAACCAGGCGTCCAACATCGTCGGCTTCAGCCTCACCTTCAACGGCGAATCGGGCGACTACATGAATCCGGGGAGCTATGCGACGGCGCATCGGCATCAGTGCCAGAAGTCGACGGCGTTCCCGCTTCTTCTCGGCGGCCCGTTTTCGGCAGGCGGCATCAACGATCCGTTCCTCACTCGCGATCCCGCGTTCACGCTCCTGACCAACCACTACGCGAGCAATCTCGGGCTCGCAAAGCTCACTTACGCCGAGAATGAAGCTTCCAAGCCTAAATCCGAGAGTATCGATGGCGACGACGTCATCAGCGGCTACCTCTGCCCCTTCGAAGAAGAATCGCGCATGGTCTCACGCACGGGAACGGCCTACGATTCACTCAGTCGCTACGACTACCGGATCTTCAGTCGCGGCCAAGGCGCGGGCGCTCCCGTTCAGCGAATTTTTCCACCCGACCCAGGCGCGTTCAATACCATGAGCTTCAAGCTCGCGACCAAGCCCATGGGCTACTTTGACGAACCCGTCCGCGCTTCCTTCGCTCCCGGCATGCTCACGCTCGCCGCCCAGCCCGCGAATGGTGCTGCACCCGGCCCGGGCGAAATGAATCCGATCGGTTACGCCGTCAAGCCCGCGCGCCAGCTCAGCGCTGAACGCTGCCCGACGGCAAGCGAAGTTCCACTTCCGCCGAACCACCGCTGGGTCAAGCTCTGGCTCGCGCGCGCGTTCGTACCTAAGCGCCTGGTGAAGGCGAGCGGCAAGCTGCGCGATGAAGTCAACGGACTGGTTTGCAACCCTGGAATTTTCCGGAACACCGCCGGCAGCGCCGCGCCAAACGCACCGGTCGTATTCCAAAGCTGTGGCTCTCTCTCCACCGCAGACGATCGATCCCTGGAGTCTTCCTACCTGACGCCGACCACCTACCGCGAGCGGCTGACCGATCGCGTGCTGCTCATCGCGAAACAATCCATTACGCCAGCAAATGATCTGGCCTCGGGTGTCTGCCTCGGCCTCCAAAGCGGTACCGGCATGGCCGCCGGGCGCTTTCCCGCCGCCTGCAGCGGTTCGGGTGTGGGCTGCGCCGGAGGTGTCCTCGGATCGCACTATGCAGAAGGCAGCGATCTCTACGTTCCCGTTAGCCGGAACGAGAGCAACCTTCAATCCTGCAACGGTGGCCAATGGAAACCTGGCACCAACGTGATCGAAGACTATATGAACGTCTGCTCCGGGCGTTTCCACGATCCGCAGAACGCGTCCACGCCGACGTATGGTTACGGCGCGGCGCTAGCGGATAACGGCATGAGAAACGCTCGCGGCACCGACTGGAAGAAAGCGCCCGTAGACATGATGCTGGATGCTGAGGACTCGGAAGATCACTTGTTCTTTGTCACGCCCGCGTCGGTGACCTACGCCCAGCTCACCACGGATACCCCTGAAGCCCGCCGCTATCTCCCGACGCGACTCAAAAAAGCCGGATCTTGCCCGGTGGGATCCGCGGCCGATGAAGATTGCATGGACACGGAAAACCGGCTGAACTACGGCATCGTCGAATATCAGATCGGCACCTCCGGCAGCGCGGGCGGCGCCAACCACTTTCCGCTTTGCGTGGTCCAGGATACGCGCGCGGGAGGTGAAGAATGATTACCCCACGCCTGATTTCAAAAATGATTCTCTGCCTAGCTCTCGGCCTTGGCATGAGCGGGTGCTTGACCAATGGCAAAGGCGGGAAAGGCTCCGGTTCCTCCAAGAGCTCCGTCGTCGCCTCGCCGTCCCCGAGCTCGGCGCCGCTCATTCAACTCACCGCGATTCGCCACGAAGCCAAGACCGGCGCGAATCCTCCAGTCCTGACTCTCTCCTATGATTCTGGCCAGCCCGCAAACCGTAATATCAAACTCTACTGTGATCCCCTCACGGGTCGCACCTGCGTCTGTAAGTTCAGCTGGACCCAAGTGAATACCACTTCAGGTGAAGCCATCGAAATCCCGCGCACCCTGAGCCTCGCGGTTGAACGCACTCAAGACTGGTCCGTGGACTGCCAGTTGCCAGACATCTACTCGACCAGCGAAATCGACGAACGCACTCCCGTCACGGTTTCGATCACGCCATCCAACGCCTCAACGAGCGCCGCCGAATTCAAACCTTACGTCTTCAACAAAAGTGTTGGGCCCTCCGAAGACGGCCCAATCAAGGACGCCGACGGCCGCGGATTTGATGTCATTCACCGCTACGTCTGTTTCGAGCAATTCCAGCGCGGTACCGAGATCGTCTCGCACGTCGTGTCCGTTCCACATTCTGACCCTAGCTACAGTGTTCAGGTCCCTTCGGCGACGAAGTACTGCTTCCTCAAGTCCAATGGCGGCGCTTCCTCATCCGAGTGCCAGAGCTCGCCCGCGCTGGGGAATCTGAGCCATCATCGCAACTACTCCAACCAATCTTACTCCTATACGTTTTACACCCGGACCGGCGCCGGTATCGTCAACCCCAGTAACCTGCAATACAAGTGCGTGAAGGTCGCCGACAGCGACCTCATTGTCCCTAAGGTCAACAACGCCGAATCCCTCTACCCGTTCGATGCGCAATTTATCCTCGCGATCGGACGCAGCGATCTCTACCCCGTTAAGGTCAACGCACTCCGAACTCCGGTCGCCAACAATGGCGGCGCCGAGGTAGCGACCATGGGCTACGCCGCACTTCCAAAGCGTGACGGGAGCTGCCCGATGTTCAAAGACATCAACAACGTCGAGCAGCCCATGTACCGGCTTCGTCGTTACACGGCGATCTACCCCGCTCAGTTCAATACGAACGGACTTCTCACTGAAGGTTTCGCACCCGCCCTCGATACCGCTTACATTCTTGACCGCCCGGCGCGCGCGCCGGACGGAAGCGCCCGTTTCGCAGTAGAAGGACCCAAGCCCTGCCCATTTTCGTTCTATGACTCCAAGAACGTGACTGGGGCCAGCGCTAACGGCGCTTACGTCGCCTCGAACGACCCACGCTGGTCGGGAAAAAACATCGACGGGATTGAGCTTCCGAACTTCGACGCCGGCTCCGGAATCAGCGGAGTGCCGATGTCCTGCTCCGCCGCAGTCGCGCTGTACGCCACGGAAAAAGACGGCGGCACCGGCGCGGGACCGGTCTGGTCCGTAGGAACCGTTCACCCGAACAACGCCAATCCAGGTCTCCGCAAAGCGGTCATTCAGCCCATCGAACCCTGGGCGCCGACCTACCACGAAGATACGGAATTCCGCGCCTGCGCGCCCATGGCACCGAGCCCTTACTACCGCGAGCCACCGCTCTACCACTATCGCTTGAGCAACGGTGAGGCAGCTTGGTGCGTAAAGACCTTGCCGAACTCCATCCCCGCGCATCCGAGCGGCGCACGCTCCATCGCGCGAGTCGCGAACGAAGCTCAGCGCCGCCTTCAATATCATGCAGAAACGCCCAACGTTTCTGGAGCCTACTCCCGTTACAATCTTACGGTGACCGCCGCCGCGGCCGCACAAGCCCTCGAGCAAGAGCCGAACTACCGCTGCCGCTACACGATTGACGATGGACAAGGTCGAGCGGGGGTCACGACTCCGGATGGCGCGTGTGCGGCCGGCCTCGCCGCTGGACAAGCCGGCTCCACCGCGGCGGGCCACCACGAGCCTCGCTCCACTCCTCCGGATCCCGCCGACTGGCGCTAGGACTCAGACGGAAGCTAGTTTTCCCATTCTTTCAAAATTTTCTCGGCCTCGACGAGAGGCGCATAGAGAACCGCGCGCGCGCGCGACTGATTGACCCGAGCCCGACTCAGGGCTTCGACGAAGCCCGTGCCGAGTACCGACCTCCAGCGCTCTCGATCACCCTGAGAGCCCGCAGTCGCGGCGCCCGCATACGCGCGCTCAAGTGCACCCTTCGCGGACTCCCAGCGCGTTCGGAGATCCACGGATCCGCCGGATGCACCGGCCTGCTCCAGCCGCAGAAACGCGCCTGACTCCAAACGCCAGAGATCCAGTTCGCGCTGTCGGCCTTTCCAATGATCGTTTGGCGCCCAAGCAGCGACCCAAGTCGCAAATGGCTCCGGCGCTTGATCTGAAACCTGGAGCGTCGCCACGGGAGACGCGTCCGAACGAGCCGGGAGCACGAGAATCACGCGCGTCGCTCGACTCACTGGCTGCACAATTCGGCGATAGCGACGCTCGCGAACACGCGCCTCGATCGTCTCGTGAGGCTGGATCCAGCCCGCCGCAAGCCAGCGCTCGTCTTCGACTTTACCAAATCGACCATCTCGGTCCTCAACCAGTACCCCGATGCCCCCGCCGGCACCGAGCGCCGCGAGCAGGCGCTGCCCCTCGGCCAGGCTCTTCGCGGGCTGTGCCTCGAGCAAAGCCCGAGGGCGCTCCCGGCGGAATTTCTGTAACCCTCCAGGAGTCACGCTCGCTGCACAAACCTCGAGCGAAAGCCTCCGCCGCTCAGCATCGGAGATCGCGACCCGAGAGTCGCGCGCAAGCAAGCTGGCCGAATCCTCGAGCAAAAAGGAGATCAGACGCGCCTCCGGATGGTCTCCCAAATCTCCCACCGCAAAACGAATGAGAAAATACCGAGGCGCCTCCGCCGGAGGAGCCCGCTTACTCTGGCCCGCGCTTTCGGCGGCCGTCAAGGCCTCCAAACTAGGCGCCCGACTCACGACCGAGTCATCACAAATCCTGCGGGTCAGTCCCTCCGGCAGCTTTAAGAGGTCTTCGATTCCGCCCGCGCCGAGCGCGGAGGAGAGCGGAAGCCAGGCCAAGACGCTCCAGGCGATGGCGAATCTATTCCGTGTCTTCACGGCCCTCAGTCTATCATGGAGAAGTGATGGATACCGAACCGCTCCTCAATCCCGTGATCGTGCGAGAAGCGCCAGACTGGCTCGCAGTCAACAAGCCCTCAGGCCTCGCTTCGGCAGCGCTTGCCGACGGCCAAGGCCGACGATCCGTAGTCGATTGGCTGACGGAGACAGGGCGCGGAGCCGACCTCCCGGAGCGCGGGCTCGTGCACCGACTCGATACCGGCACGAGCGGACTCCTCCTCATTGCCAAGACCTTGGAGACCTACGAGCACCTTCGCGAAGAATGGCGCGCGCGACGCGTGGAGAAGCGATACCGAGCCAGGGTTCGACTCACTTCGCCCTTCAACTCCCCTCTTCCGTTCCGCATCGATTGGCCGATCGGACATGACGCCAAATCCAAGAAGAAGATGAAGGTCGTGCAAGCCCCCGAACACGCGCGCCGGCTTCGCGGAAAACCCCAGCCGGCAGTGACTTGGATCGAGTCGCTCGAACCGACGGGAGACGGGCACGCAACGGTCCTCGTTCGAATCGAAACCGGCGTTCAACACCAAATCCGCGCGCACCTCTCGGCTCTAGGCCTCCCGCTCGAAGGGGATTCCCTCTACGGAGGCACCCCCGCGCCACGCCTCGGACTTCACGCGGAATTCCTCTCCTTCAAAGATCAGGATGGCCTGATCCAGTCACTGACTTGTCCCGCCCCCTTCTAGAGCGACCTCTGAAATGAGAAACGGAGCCGGGAGAAAATCTCTCCGACTCCGCTTCAGTGCTGATTCAGAATCCGAGCACGAGCTCAGATAGGATCGGTCAGAATCAAGATC
>JBEIOW010000226.1:0-4462 GCA_040377385.1 Bacteriovoracaceae bacterium
GCGGATCGCCGGGCTTCATCAGGTCGGTTCCGTGCACGATTTCTGAGAATCCCAAACGTGGAAGGAATTCGGAGTAGTTGAAGAAACCGAGATCGTTGAAGCTATAGAAAAAAATCGTCCTGTATCCTGCAGAGCGGAGGATCTCCGGCAAGCAGTTGGTGGTGATCTGCTCGGGACGGTAAGAGAAGGCGTCGCCGGGATTGGCGGAAATGCCGCAGAGGATGCTTTCCATCGCTCGGTGAGTTTGGGTCGTATTAGCCCAGAAATAGGGGAAGAAAATCGACTCCTCGCCGAGCTTTGTTAGCACGGGGGTCGCGACGCCCTTTTCTTCACCATAAAGGTACAGGCTGTTCAGCGATTCCAATTGGAGCATGAAGACGGAGTCTTTCGGTACGTTGCGCAGGTGGATTCTGGACGGCATCCATACGGGCACGTTGCGGCGGTTCTCTTCTCGCGACGAGATCTCGTTCAAGTAACCGTAGACGAAGGAGAGATCAGCGCAAAATAAGAGAACGAGCGCGATCAGCGAAGCGGTCCTCCAACGACTGAGGGTCGGGAGCGAGCGAGCTAGGCTCGCGGCGAAGCGAGTAGCAAGCGTCGTGAGAGCTGCGAACAACAGCGTAGCGATGGTCAGTTTGATCAGCGAAACTGTATTCAGTGTTCGGAGAAGAGTCTGGCCTGCGACCGGCAAGGATTGCCACGAGAGGTATTCTTCCCAATCGACTCCGCTGGTTTTCCAGTAAGCGTATCCCAGAAAGCTGCCCGCTCCGGCGAGAAAACTGGCTGTTGCCAGAGCGACCGATAGGGGGCGTGACTTCTTTCTACTGCAGACCTGGATCAGCGCGAGAAGAATGACTGGGAAGAGCAGGATCGCTCCTGCTCCCCACGCGATGTGCAGAAAGCGCTGGAGCAGTGCCAGGGAAAAAACCAGAATGGGCAGCGCGGCGGCTGCCAGCGGAGCCGGAAAAAGGTGAGGGTTCCCAGGTCGGCTCACTTCGCCATTTCAAGCAGCTCGGCTGCGTTCTCCAGGGACTTCTTAGTCAGCTGCGGGCCGCCCAGCATGCGAGCGAGTTCTTCTTTGCGTTCCTTCGCTTTGAGTTCCACAACGCGCGTCAGCGTGCGTTTGCCTTCGGAATGCTTCTCGACGCTGAGGTGGTGATCTGCAAAGGACGCGACCTGTGGCAGGTGAGTGATGCAGATGACCTGGTTGTACTTCGCGACGGACTTGAGTTTCTTGCCTACTTCGAACGCCGTCTGGCCGCCGATTCCGGCATCGATCTCATCAAAGAGGTACACGCCGATTCCGCCGCGGTCCGCGATCACGCGGCGAATGGCGAGCATCATTCGCGAGAGTTCGCCGCCGGATGCGATTTTGCCGAGTGGGCGGGACGTCTCACCCCGGTTGGTCTGAACGATAAAGGAGATCTGGTCGCCACCGGTTGGTCCCCACGGTTCACCTTCGCGAGCGACGATTTCAGCACCGAAGCGCGCTTCGCCCATCTTGAGATCCTTGAGTTCGCCCGTCACGGACTTGGAGAAGAGCTCGGCCGCTTTGCGGCGCGCGACACTGAGCTTCTCGGCGCGCTTGGCGAGGTCCTTCTCCGCGACCGCAAGCTCACGCTCGAGTGATTCGCAGCGTTCGGCCAGCGAGCCGAGTTCGGCATGTTCCGATTCGAGCCGCGAATGAGTCGCGATCATCTCGTTGACGGTCGCCCCATACTTCCTGCGGAGATCCCCGATCAAGGAGAGGCGATCAAGAACGGTGGTGAGTCGCTCGGGATCGAGCTCGACCGAGCGAGTGTAGCGCGCGATCGATAAGCTGACCTCTTCTAGTTCCGCCATCGCGCGCTCGAGCGCGGCTAAGATCTCGGAGGACTGGGGATCGAGTAAGGAGAGGGCGCGTGCTTTTTGGAGAGCCGCACGAACGGAAGTCAGCGATCCGACCTCATCGCCGTCGATCGCCTGCGATATTCCATCGGCGTGTTGAAGTCGCGCCTCGGAGCTTTGCAGCAGCAGCTTCTCACGCGCGAGAGTTTCTTCCTCACCCGATTGTAGCGCGGCGTCGCGCAGTTCTTGAATCTGGAACTGGAGAAAGTCCGCGCGCTTTTGGCGATCGGCCTCGGCGTTGGACAGTGCGTCCCGCTCGCGGATGAGCGCGCGGTAGGAGGAGTAGCGTTCGGAAAAGTCTTCGGTCGTCGCGGCGAGCCCACCATAACGATCGATCAACTCAAGCTGGGTGGCGGCCTTGAGGAGCGACTGATGCTCGTGTTGACCGCAGAGATCGACGAGCCCTTCGCAGAGATCCTGGAGGATTGCGAGCGTGGCGAGTTCTCCGTTAACGTAGACGCGGTTTTTTCCGCTTTTATGAATGATGCGCTTGATGAGGAGTTCCGAGGAATCCGCCGGAAAACCATGGCGAAGCAATCGCTCACGGATCCAGGGGATTTGCGTCGTATCGAAAAAACCTTCGACAACGCCCTCGTCGCAACCCGTCCGGATGAGGTCGCCATGAGCTCGGCCGCCGAGCAAGAGCGAGATCGCCTCGATGACGATGGATTTGCCGGCCCCGGTCTCGCCAGAAAGGATGTTCAGGCCTGGCTTGAACGGGATCTCGGCGGAATCAATGACGGCGACGTTTTTGATTTTCAGGGTCTCGAGCATCGGATCTCTCCTACTCGCGGGCGCCGAATTTCAGCTTCTCCCGGAGCAACCCGAAGTAATCGCGGTCGGGCGCGGAAATCAATTGCAGCGAATGCTTCTTGAACCGCTTTACGGTGACGACGTCGCCTTCTTGCAGGTTCACGGCGTCTTGTCCGTCCAGTGTGAGAAGAACGTGGCCGGGGCGCTGAGTCAGGCAAAGACGGATCTCAGAATCGAGGGGCACGACGATCGGGCGCTGCGTCAAGCTATGTGGGCAAATCGGCGTAATCGCGAGCGCGGGAAGCGAGGGCTCCATGATCGGCCCGCCAGCGGCGAGCGAATACGCAGTGGAACCCGTGGGCGTACAGACGATGAGCCCATCGGCCCGAACGGTATTCGCGTAGGTTCCGTTGATTCCCACTTGAATGCCGATGATCCGCGCGATGGCACCTTTCGAGATCACGGCGTCGTTCACGACGGGACCTTGGAAGACCGTTTTATTCTTCCGCTTCACGGTGACTTCAAGGAGCGTGCGTTCGCTGATCTTGGGTTTTTTTCCTTCGAGGAGATCGGCGATGGTATCGAGCGCTTCGGAGCGCTTGATCTCCGTGAGGAAGCCGAGCTGTCCCATATTGACCCCGAGGACCGGGACGCTACGCGAGCTCATGAGGCGTGCGATGCTGAGGAAGGTTCCGTCGCCGCCGAAAACCACGATGAGGTCGACATGCTTGACGAGAGCGGTTTTCTCGACGATTTGGACACGCGTCTTGCCCTGGCGCAAGTTTCGCTTCAGCTCCTGAGCGACTTTCCGTGTTTCGGTGGCGAAGTAGACCGAAGCACCTTGGCTCAAACAGTAACGCGCGGCCTCGAGTCCAAGTCGGGCCGCTTCGGGATGCTCGTGCTTGATGACAAAGCCGATCCTTTTGATAGAAGGGGAGGTCGCTTTTTTGCGGGAGACTTTCTTTGCCATCCGATTCCAATTCTTCCGATTTTCGTTCCGGTTCCGACTTGTTCGACCATGCGATTGGCGATTCGGCAACCCGTTCGTCCAATGCTGACCGGGAGGCCGCCGCCGGGGCGATTTCCGGTCCACTCGCGCATCGGATGCGTCCACGCAGTCTAGATGATTTCATCGGTCAAGAAAAGGTCCTGGGGCCGGGCAAACCGCTGCGCCTTTGGATCACGGCTGATCGGGTACCTTCGCTGATCCTCTGGGGCCCTCCTGGCTGCGGAAAGACCACTCTTTCCCGGATCGTCGCCGAACTCACCCAGTCGCATTTTGATTCCATGAGCGCGGTCCTCTCCGGCGTCAAGGACATCAAAGAGAAGGTCGAACAGGCCCGCGACCGCCGCAAGATGTACCGGCGGAAGACCATTCTCTTCGTCGACGAAATCCATCGCTTCAACAAATCCCAGCAAGACGCATTGCTCCCGCACGTCGAGGACGGGACCGTTACGCTGATCGGCGCGACGACTGAGAATCCATCCTTCGAGATCAATCGCGCACTTCTCTCGCGAGTAAGAGTCGTTCGACTGGAACAGCATGAGCCGGCCGAGTTGGAGAGCTTGATCCGGCGTGCGCTCGCGGATCGCGAACGCGGCCTGGGCGGGATGCTCGCTTTGAGTGACGATGCGATTTCTTGGGTGGCCTCGACCGCTGAAGGGGATGCCCGGCGTGCGCTTACGGCGCTCGAGACGATTTCGCTCTACGGCGGCGTCACGGTCGGAACGGAGCTCGACCTCGAGGGCGCGAAAGCGGCCCTCGAGAGCGCACTTGAGCGGCAGCCGATTCCCTACGATAAGTCGGGCGAGGAACACTACC
>JBEIOW010000429.1:0-2664 GCA_040377385.1 Bacteriovoracaceae bacterium
CACTTTCGATCAGCTCGTCGACAACTATTACGAGCAAGCCAAGGGGCTCGCCGCCGGCGGGGCAGATCTCTTCCTCGTCGAAACCGTCTTTGACACGCTCAACTTGAAGGCCGCGATCTTCGCGCTCGAAAAATTCCACGATGAGCATCCCGTGCGCTTGCCCGTCATGCTCTCGGTCACCATCACGGACGCCTCCAGTCGCACCCTTTCGGGTCAAACCGTCGAGGCCTTCTGGAACTCCGTTCGGCACGCCCGTCCGCTGAGCGTTGGCATCAACTGTGCGCTCGGCGCCAAAGAGATGCGACCCTACATCGCGGAGCTTTCCTCTCTGGCCGATTGCTACGTGAGCTGCTACCCGAACGCGGGCCTCCCTAATCCTCTCAGCGAGACCGGCTACGACGAAACCCCCAACGATACCTCGGGATTGCTCGAAGAGTTCGCGAACGCCGGCTTCATCAATGTCGTCGGTGGCTGCTGCGGCACCACGCCCGGACACATCGCCGCAATCCGAAAGAAGATCGAGCGCCTTCCGCGCCGCCAAATTCCTGAAGTCCCGCCCGCGACCCATTTGAGCGGTCTTGAACCGCTGAAAATCCTGCGCGACGGAAACCGCCCGTTCTTGATGGTGGGCGAGCGCACCAACGTTACGGGTTCACCCGCGTTCAAGAAGCTCATCGTCGAAGGCAAGTTCGAACAAGCCCTGGTTGTTGCTCGCCAACAAGTCGAGAACGGCGCCAACATCATCGACATCAACTTTGATGAAGGCCTGCTCGACAGCGAAGCCTGCATGACCCGCTTCATGAACCTGATCGCGGCCGAGCCGGACATCTGCCGTGTTCCGATCATGATCGACAGCTCCAAATGGTCGGTCATCGAGGCAGGACTCAAGTGCGCGCAAGGCAAGTGCATCGTCAACTCGATCAGCCTGAAGGAGGGCGAAGAAGCGTTCCTTAAGCAAGCCGAACTCGTGAAACGCTACGGCGCCGCGACTGTCGTCATGGCGTTCGACGAGCAGGGCCAGGCCGCCAACAAAGAAGACAAGGTCCGGATCTGCAAACGTGCATACGACCTGCTCGTTAACCGAGCGGGCTTTGACCCGCAGGACATCATTTTCGATCCCAACATCCTCACCGTCGCGACCGGCATGGAGGAACACAACGGCTACGCGGTCGACTTCATCGAAGCCGTGCGTGAGATCAAGAAAGTCTGCCCGGGCGCGCTCACCAGCGGCGGCGTGAGCAACGTTTCGTTCTCCTTCCGCGGCAACAACGTGGTGCGCGAAGCGATTCACAGCGCCTTCCTCTACCACGCGATTCGCGCGGGCTTAGACATGGGCATCGTTAACGCGGGCATGCTCGCCGTTTACGAAGACATTGAGCCCGAGCTGCTTGTCCTCGTGGAGGATGTGCTCCTCAATCGCCGCCCCGACGCGACTGAGCGCCTGGTTGAACACGCCGAGCGCATCAAAGGTACGGACTCCAAGAAGGTCGACAAGATTGACGACGCCTGGCGCAGGGAGCCGCTCGAAGCGCGCCTCGCGCATGCGCTGGTCAAAGGCATCATCACTCACATCGATGAAGACACCGAAGAGGCCCGCCTCAAGTACGGGGCTCCGCTCGACGTCATCGAAGGCCCTCTCATGGACGGCATGAAGATCGTCGGCCAGCTCTTCGGCGAGGGAAAGATGTTCCTTCCTCAGGTCGTCAAGAGCGCGCGGGTAATGAAGAAGGCCGTCGCTTACCTCAATCCGTTCATGGAGGAGGAAAAAGCCAGGAACGTCAACGCGCGCAAGCAAGGTGTGTTCGTGATCGCGACCGTGAAGGGCGATGTGCACGATATCGGCAAGAACATCGTCGGCGTCGTCCTCGCCTGTAACGGCTACGAAGTCATCGATCTCGGTGTCATGGTCTCCTGCGAGAAAATTCTCGAAGCTGCGAGAGAGCACGGCGCGGACCTCATCGGGATGAGCGGACTCATCACTCCCTCGCTCGATGAGATGATCCACAATGCCAAGGAGATGCAGCGACTGGGGATCAAGACTCCGCTCCTGATCGGCGGCGCCACGACGAGCCGAATTCACACCGCCGTGAAGATCGCCCCCCACTACTCCCAACCCGTCGTACGGGTCGGCGATGCCTCGCTCGTCGTCGGGGTCTGTAATCAGCTCCTCAATCCGGCCACGCGCGAAGCCTACTCACAGCAAGTGATGGCCGACAACGAGCGCTCGCGGAAAAAATACCAGGACTCGCTCGCCAATCGCGCCAAACTCGTCTCGATTGCCCAGGCCCGGGCGAACCCCTTCGCCACGGACTGGTCGACGATCGAAGTCGCCAAGCCCTCGCGCCTCGGCTTGCAAGTCCTCGAGGATATTCCTCTCGAGGAGATCGCTCCGCTCATTGATTGGTCGCCGTTCTTCTGGACCTGGGAGCTCAAGGGCATCTACCCAAAAATTCTCACGAGCGAGAAGTGGGGACCGCAGGCTACTGAGCTGTTCAACGAAGCACAAAAAATGCTCAAGGATATTATTCAGAACAAACGCTTCCGTGCCCGCGCCGTTATGGGGATGTGGCCCGCCAACGCGGTCGGCGACGACGTCGAACTCTACACCGGTGAAGATCGGAAAGAAGTCCTTCAAACGATTCACTTCCTCCGGCAGCAGAAGGA
>JBEIOW010000021.1:0-11840 GCA_040377385.1 Bacteriovoracaceae bacterium
CGACGAGTACGTCGCCGACGCGATCGACGGTCTTTCCAAGCAGTACATCCGCAAGAAAAAGGGCGGTGACCAGGAAGTGGTCGCTAGCAAGGGCGGGGAGAAATTCTCCGACGTGTTTTTGACCTCATCAAGGGGTGTGAGCGCTGGTCGCGTCTTTTGTCCAAAGTATAGAAGCCTCAAGGCGAGCCAAAAGAAGCTCTTCTGGTCACGGATTCTTGCGGCGCTCTCTTACTCCGAGACGATGTGGGACCGCAAGTCGCGCTTCCGCGAACCCGGCATGCGGGACGTCGAGACGGGAAGACAAACCTACAGCGAAGGCTTGATGCAGGTCTCTTACGCCGATCGTCTCTACTACGGTTGCGAGAAGATCGACTGGCGCAAGGACAAGAGCCGGGCCGCCACAAGCGACGCTAAGACGATCTTCGATGCGCGGGCCAATCTCGAGTGCGGTGTCCGCATCCTGGGGGCGCAGATCCTGAAGGTCGGTTCGATCACCTATAACAAGTCCTACTGGGCGGATTTGCGCTCAAATCGCCCGGGCCATAAGCGTTTCAAGAAATCCTGGGCGAACCAGAAGAAGTCAGGCGATATCGCGTTCTGCTTCTGAGCCCGCCAGCGTACTGACGCCGCTTTCGTCTGCTTTAAGTCCTCACGCAGAACTCCGAAACGTAGTGGAATACGGGAGCTCTCATTTTGGACAAGAACGCCTTCCTGCAACTTCTTCAAGCCGCCGTCCAGCATAAGGTGAGCGATATTCACCTGCATCCCGGCGTGCCGCCCGGGTTTCGCGTGCAAGGGGACCTCGTGAACGTGAAGTTCCCCCCTCTCACCGAAGAGATGTTTCGCGAGATGGTTCTGCCGGTGCTTTTCTCCGGCAAGGGGCAGACTCCGCCGAAACTCGAATCGCTCCAGGACTACGACGGCTCATTCGAGGTCAAAGGGCTCGCGCGCTTTCGGTTCAACGTTTTTCGTTTCCGCAGCACTTATGCGGCTATCCTCAGAATCATTCCGAGTAAGATCCCAACGGTGGCGGAGCTCGGGTTGCCGCCGGTTCTCAACAAAATCGCTTCTATGGCGCGCGGTCTGGTGCTGGTCACGGGCGCAACTGGCTCGGGTAAGAGTTCGACCTTGGCTGCGATGATCGATTACGTGAATACCAATTTCCCGTATCACATCCTCACGATTGAAGACCCGCTCGAGTTCATGCACCCGCAGAAGAAGTCGCGGATCAGTCAGCGCGAAGTCGGTCCCGATACAAAGAGCTTCGCCGGCGCACTGCGCTCGGCCCTTCGTCAGGATCCGGACGTGATTCTAGTCGGCGAGATGCGGGATGCCGAGACGATCGACATTGCGCTGAAGGCCGCGGAGACCGGTCACTTGGTCTTCTCAACCGTTCACACCAACGACGCGATCAAGACCATCGGCCGATTGGTTTCTGTTTTTCCGCCCGAGGAGCAGCGCATGGTGCGCATGCGGCTCGCGGACAATCTGATGGCGACGATCTCTCAGCGCCTGATCAAGCGCGCCGATGGCAAAGGCATGGTCGCCGCTCAGGAGATCATGGTTTCCAATAAAGGGATCTCCGAGTGCATCGCGGATCCCGAGCAAACTCACGCAATCAATGATTTCATCACCAAGTCTCGCGAACTGTCCGGCGGGCAGACTTTTGATCAACACTTGGCCGAGCTCTACACGAAGGGCGTGGTCACGCTGGATGTCGCGATGGAGGCTTCGACGAGCCCGGCGGACTTCGAGCGCAACCTGATGTACGGCGGTCAGGTCGAGTCCGAGGCTGCTCCCGGACACGGCGGACCGAGCGAAGAATCAAAAGCGACGAAGAAAGAGGCTTCTGGCGTACGTCCTCCCGTCACTGCGGAAGATGACGCCAACTCCGTCGTTCTGGATCGAGCGCCTCCGATCGAACGCGAAGGCTCACCGGCGGAAGAGAAGAAGAAGAGCGAAGAAAAGAGCCGCGTGCAGAGCGCGGTCAAGAAAACCGCCTAATTCGCGACGGGCACGAAGCCCTCTCCGCGGCCCTGAATCGTCTCCCAGAGGCGTTCCACCATTTTTCCGCGGTCACGGAAAGCACTGCGCTCGTTGCGCGTCGGCGTCTCGCCTGGTGCAACCGTTGGATCAAAGCGGATACCCCACATGGGTGTCATCCCGCCCGGATCCATCGCGTAGCGCGCATCCCCGATCCATTGCCCATCGGGCGAGAGCACGGTCCGGTCTTGAGTGAAGAACCGAAAACGTTTGAAGTCGCGTTCGGCAGCTTCGCGTACGTGGTCCGGCCAATCCGCCGGAGCTTGGTATTCTCGAATCGCCTGGCCGCTCTCGCCGGATTTCCACTGAAGGTCCCCACCGAATCCCACTCGCACAGCGTCGGCGTAGTAGCGTCCGTCGTGTTCGTAGAGGCTACGCCAAAGAAGAAGACTTCCGATCATCGGCATGGCCCGGGACTCACGGGCGACGTGCCCGCGGCTTTCGGCGATCAGTCGCTGTGCCTCGAGCGCGCGATGGTTTTGGATTCCGCCAAATCCAAGATAGGCCGTGGTGATGATTAGTCCGATCAAGGCGGGGAGGATTGACTTCCGAATAGCGGACGCAATCACCAAGGCCAAGAGCGGAAGCGTATAGAGCGGATCGACGATCGCGACCCAGTCGAGCGAGTAGCGGTGGAGCGTGAAGGGGATGCCCAGCTGCGTCCCATAAGAGGTGAATGTATCGAGTGGCGCGTGAGTCAGGTACCCGAGGAAGGCCGCGAAATAAGTCGCGCCGAGCTCGCGGCGATACTTCGGGAAGGCCCAGAACGGCAACACCGTTAGGAGCGCGCCTACGGGAACGAAAGCGAGCGAATGCGTAAATCCACGGTGGATCTCATAGCCCGCCAGCGGGTCGGCGCGGTTGCCGAGAAAGACGTCGAGATCCGGGACGATTCCGCCCCAGGCGCCAATGAGGCCCGCATGACGTCCGAGTTTTTTTCCGAACACCGCTTGCGCGCCAGCGGCGCCCAGCACGGCTTGAGTCAAAGTATCCATGGAGGGAGTTTAAGGCATCGAACGGAAGTTGGAAGCCTCGTTTGCGAAGCCGCTTCGTTTAGATAGTGGCGGGGTGTGCGGGGAGCGGTTTTCCCATCTCAAGATAGGAGGGACCGACTTTCCGAATCACGCCGCCCCCCAGGCAGAGGTCGTCGCGATACAGCACGACGGATTGTCCGGGAGTGATCGCCCGCTGGGGTTCATCAAAGACGATCCGCGCGCGGCGCTGCTCGAGCGGCTCGTCTGGCTTGGCCGGAATCGGATAGACGGTGCAGGCCTGATCGGATTGTCGGTAGCGGACCTTGGCGCGAGCAGCGAAGGAGTTTTCCGAAGGGAATGTTCCAGCGACAAAACTCCATTCGGTCGCTTCGAGTTCGTCGGCGTAAAGGGCTGGATGATCGCTACCGCGCTCGACGTAGACGATGTTGCGCGCGGTGTCCTTGGCGACCACAAACCAAGCCTCGCCCTCGCCGCCCAGTCCGAGGCCGCGGCGCTGCCCGAGCGTGTAGTAGGCGGCGCCCGCGTGGCGGCCGACGACCGTTCCGTCGAGATGACGAAATTCACCCGGCTTACCTTGGATGTAGCCGGCGAGAAACGGACGGAAGTCGCGCTCGCCGATGAAGCAGATTCCGGTCGAGTCCTTCTTCTTGGCGGTGGCCAGGCCCAATCGATCAGCGATCGCGCGAACCTCTGACTTTTGCAAGCCACCGATGGGGAACATCACGTCGCGGAGGATCTCCTTGCGGAGCGTGTAGACGAAGTAACTCTGATCCTTGCCCGCATCGAGCCCCTTGAGGAGGGTGGGATCGCCAGTAAGCGGATCCTGACCGACGCGGCAATAGTGCCCGGTGGCCAGGACATCTCCGCCGAGGGCGCGGGCTTTCTCGAGAAAGAAGTGAAACTTAATCTCGCGGTTGCACAAGATGTCGGGGTTGGGTGTGTAGCCGAGGCGGTACTCCTCGAGGAAGCGCTTGAACACGTGGTCCCAGTATTCCTTCACGAACTCGACCGAGTAGTAGGGGATGCCGATCCGATCGCAGACGCGGGCGACGTCCTGGAAATCCTCGGCGGCCGTACAGGCGTCGTCGGCGCCGGTTTCTTCCCAGTTCTTCATGAAGAGCCCGATCACGCGGTGACCTTGCTCATGAAGGATCGCGGCCACCACGGATGAGTCCACGCCGCCGGACATGCCGACGACAATCGTCTTTTTGGCTTCGGCCGGCCGGGAGCCGGGGTGGGGGTTGGATTCCATGGAAGCCTCGGTTAACACGCAGGGTCAACGGCTGTCAAAGGAGGCTCCGTCAAAGAAGCATCGGTTAACCCGGGCGCTTGTCTTCGCTATTCTATTGCGTGGGGCCGTCATCAAATTACAGGGAACAGACCCGTGAAAATATCCAAAGTCCAAGAAGCTTGCTTGCGCGCGCCGCTGATCGCCGCCGCGATTTCCGTCGGGCTCGCGCTGATCGCCGGCTCCCACGTCGGCATCCCTCACGCCTTCGCGAACGAGCCGGACACCGAAGAGTTTGACGACTCCTTGGGAGATGAGCCAGGTGGCGAGAACTCAGAGGACGAGTCCTCCGTTTCGCCGCCGAGCTCTGGCCGGGCGCCCGCCCCGAGCACCCGCTCCCGCGCTTGCTATTACGCGGGACCAACGGGCAACCAGCGAATCTGCGAAGACGTTGCTCCTCCCCGCAGCGCTTATTGCAGTACTCAACGTTCGAATGATTGTTGCGACGAGACTAAAGCGGTCTGGACAGCGAAGAACTCCGCGAATTACCGGTTTCCGGATCGGACTCGAACTGCCGAGACTCAGCTCGTGCTCTGGGAGTGCAAGGCCAAGCCCGGCGTGACCGGCGTGGTCTATCGCCCAAAGCACGGCAGCGACGCGGCGAAGAATCGGACGTACTACTCCAAGCTGAACAAGCTCGGCACAAGCCCACGCTTCAAGCTCTCCGCGCTTCCTCCGGGGTTCGTGACCAACCCGGAAGAAGATCCGGTCACGCCGCCGGCGTCCGGTGGAGGCACGCCCAACGACCCGCCCACGACCAACCCACCGGCGGACGCTCGCGCGGAGGCGGAGTTGCTCAAGTTCAATCCGCTGGATCCGGTGGGCGCGCCGCTGACCGCGGCCGAAAGAACGAAACTCACGAGCGCGCAATGCGGCTTCGTCGATCTTCGCGATCAGGGGCTGCCGCCGGTTCGCCATCAGCAGATGACGGGCTGGACGTTTGCCAACGCGGCGGCGGATCTCGTGGAATTCCGTGGCAAAGAAGTTGTGGCCCGCTCGGCGCGAGAGCAAGGCGCTGTCGGCGCGGCCGCCAGCTTGTCGCCTTCGGACCTCACTATTCGTTACTATCGATTTGCGCGCGCAGAGCTGACTCGCGCTGAGTTTGAATCGTATCGCGTGAAGCCTGCGGCGTCGCCTTCACCGGTGGGCAAAGATATTATTGGCATGGCGGAAATGCGTCGAGGGAGCGTGCGATCGATTCTCGAGGCGTTCCGTGGTCAAAACTACCAAGCGTGTCTCGAGAAGGAAGTTCCGAGCGAGCAGTTTGCTTCGGTCTCCTGTGAGGGTGCCAGCGCCACTAAAATGGGATTCCGGGATCTCGTGTCGTGCCTCGACCGTATGGTCACGCGCCTTTGCAACGCCAACCTCCAGGGCGCGGCTCTCCAGAGTGCCAAGAAGGAAGCCATTCAAAAGAACGAAGGCGTGCTCAAGACACTTTTCCCCGGGGTGGAGTTCTCCGCGATTGAGTCCACGCTCAGCGAAGCGATGAATCAGGGCGACCCGGCCTTGGCCTTCATTGAAAATTTGAACCAAAAGAGCTGCAAGAACCCCGTCAAGTTGCCGGCTTCTTTGGCGGACGGACTCCAAGGGAAGTCCACAACCGAAGATGCGAAGATGAAAGAGCTCGATACGCAGCTATCGGCGAAGAACCCAGCGGCCGTCATTCTATTGCGGGATGCTTTCATGAACCCCGCGCTCGCGGCGACGGAGGCTCCTGGGCTTTCGGTTGAGCAATGGGCGGAGCAAGGGCAAGCGGGTCTGGTGGCGGGACGCCGCTGGAATCCGGCGGACGCACGCTGCGAATACCTTATCAAAACCAACCTCGGTCCAGAGTGCTCGGCGGTGTACACGACGGAGCTGGTCTCTCCGGCTCGTCTCGGGACGTTCTGCCAGGCGGGCTACGTCTGGGTGCCGCAAGCGGCGGTGAAGAAAGGCATTCGTGAAGTCGCGTACCTCAAGCGCTAGGCGAGCCTCGAGCGCACTGCTCGTTTTCTTCGCGGTCACGATCGCATCGAGTGCTGAGGCTTCATTTGAGTGCCTTCCGCGCGGGGAGATCCGATTGCTCGATGCTCGGGCCGCCAAGCGCGAAAAAGCCAGCTACTGCTGGGACCGTGCGAGCGGCGCGCTCCGTTCTGCGGCCTGTCACCGGAATCCGACCGCCTGCGAGGCGGCCTTCGTCTGGCGTCGTCCCGCGGCGCTCGAGAATCCCTCCCTGCTGAGTTTTGGTTCGCCGGATTACCGGATCTGCCTTGCGGCAGGCGGGCATCCCGAGCGGATTCAGTTTTCCTGGAAAGGGAAAAACCGCGAGATCTCCCGCTGCGTCTCCGCGGATGGGAAGTGGTTTGCCTCCACCGGGCAAGTCGCGAGCTGGATTTTGAAATGATTCGCGTCCGGTGGTAGCCTCGCCGCCATGGCGACGAGACGTATTCCGGCATCCGGCATCAATCTTTTTCAACTCATCTACATTCTCATCCGGGAGTACGAAGCGGCGAGCGGGCAATCGGCGTTGAATCTCTCGCTCGGCAATCCGGATCTGATTCCGTTCGAGCCGATTCGCGCGCTGAAGTCCGAGGTGCAGCTTCGAACCGACTACGACTTGCATACCTACGCCGAAGACAAGAACCTGGGTCGCTTCTGTGAAAATATGACCCGACTCTTCGCGGGCGTGGATCTGGATCGCTATCCGCAGCTGCGCGCCGTCCCGATTCCCGGCATCAAGACGGCGACGACGGTTTTGCCGCTCGCCTGCGGGATGCATCTGAAGGGCAGAGAGAACTTCCGCGTCGTCACCCATTTGCCCGCCTACGACGTGATGGGGACCTGGAGTCAGGCTTATTTCGGTTCCAAGCGCATCGTCTGGCCGCTGACTTCCGAAGACGGCATGCGAATGAACGTGAAGGTCCTGCGCGAGGTCCTCGCGCGCGAAAAAACTGAAAAGCCCGATCTGATCTTCGTGATCCGCCCCGGCAACCCCGCTGCGCGCGGAGCGAGTCGCGAGGAATGGAAAGAGCTGATCGAGCTTTGCATCGAACGCGGGTCGCGCTTGGTCAACGACGGGGCTTACGCGACTTTGACCGAAGGCGATGGCCATATTCCGCTCGCGCAGGTGGCGAAGGATTATCCCGAGCTCGAGTGGATGGAGCTTTTCTCGGTGTCGAAGGCCTTCAGTGACCCAGGTGCGCGCTTGGGATGCGCGGTTGGGTCAAAGGAGTTCATCGAGGATTTCGTCTTGATCAAGGGGAATACGGACTCGGGTCCCGTCCCCTCCATCATGCAAGCCTACGCCGAGCTTTTCCGTGACGAGAAGCTCGCTCGCCGCATGCTCGGCGATTTGCTCGTGATCTATCAGGCGCGCCTCGCGTACCTGGTCCCGAAACTCAAGGGGATTGGTCTTCGTCCGGCGTGCGAGACGACGGCCGGGTTCTTTACGCTCTGGCAGGTTCCGCAGCGCGCTTATGGGATCGACCTCGTCGCCGAGGCTTCGTCCCGTAAAATTCCGCGCGCGGAGCTCTTCAATCGCCTCGTGATCGAGAACTCCGGAATCGTCGGGGTTCACTTCACCGGCCCCGCGCCGATGAGCGGCGGCGAGCCCGAGGCGTACATCCGTTACGCCGTCTGCACGGACGTGCTGAAGCCAGAGTTCCAAGCTCGTTTTGAGCGCGAGATTGCGCGTATACAGCCGCAGTACTGAGTCAGAGTTCTGCGCGAAGTCAGGTCGAGCGCAGCTGAACGCGGTCGTCTTTTTTGGCTCCGAGCGCGCGGCGCAATCCCGGCGATGCTGGGAATCCGTTCACGGCCGTCCAGCTCACCGCAAGCCCGCTACCGTCATGACTGAGGCTGAGATCGAGGCCTTCGCACGGGCGCTCAAACCCAGGAAGGTCCTCCGGCGAGCGAGAAAGAGCGAGCGGCGGTCCAAAATCGCCGTCTGATTCGCGCTTGCGCACGATCTGCAGCTCGCCTAAGCCCCATTCTCGCGCGGTGCGCTTGGCGAGCTGGCGAACCCGTACGGAACTCTCTGAGTGGCAAGACGCGGACTCTTCTTCCGAAAGCGCAATGCCGGCGAGTGAAGCGAGTTCTTCGGCGCTCGGGTCCGGCAAAACCAAGGAGCGGACTTCGCCGCACGCGCCGTGTTCGGCGGAAGTGCAGATGGCGAGGATCCCCTCGGGATGAAAGTCCCAACGAACCGAGAGTGAAAGATCGCCGCGAATGAGGATTTCGGATTCCGCACCGCCCATGGTGGGCAGAGTTTCGAAGCGCGGGGGGCGAACGAGAGCATCCTGCCAAGACCAGTTCTCGCCGGGACTGCGCTTGCTCAAGACTTTGTAGGCGGCTTCCTTGCTGGCCCAGACCAGTGCCGTGCGTCGGTCGGCTTCAGAAAGGCCCGATTCAGAAACGGAAGCTGAGAGAATCCAAGCGCGCTCCTCGAGGCTGGCGATGCGATTCAGAAAACGCGAGGTCGCGCTCTTGCCGACCCAGCGGTCGCGACGAAGATCGACCCAGTCGTTTCCGATTCTCAGAAGGGTGTCCATGCGGTAAAGGCACGATATCTCAGCTGTTTTTGCGTAGCCAGAGGTGAATAGCTGAGGTGCGCTAAAGTTTGGATTGGTCTAACTCAAGGCGTTAAGCGAGCGGGATGATGCAGGAAATCAAGATCTCAGGAACGGCCACGCGACCCCTGCTCGAGGATCTCGAGCGGATTCGTCGTCCGTTTCGAGTGGAGCGGGTTCCGCAGCCGCGGCCGGGCACCGCCGGGTTCCCGAAGTCGGACGAGATCCGGGGCAGGCCCCTGGATCTGGAGATTGGCTGTGGCGTGGGGCTCCACCCTATCCTTTACGCGCGGGCGAATCCCGAGCGCGTCCTGATCGCGGTTGAGCATACTCCGACACGCTTTTCAGCATTTCAGTCCCGGGTGCTCGGCAACCCTGGGCTCGAGAACCTTCATCCCGTCCATGCTGACGCGGTGGAGTGGGTGAGTCACCGCGTGCCGCCCGGAAGCCTGTCGCGGATTTTTCTGCTCTATCCCAATCCGTACCCGAAGCCGTCGGACCGCAAGCGACGGTGGTATGCGATGCCCTTTTTCGGGCGGTTAGTGGAAGCACTCCAGCCGGGCGGAGAAATTCATCTCTCGACGAATATTCCGCTCTACGCCTCGGAGGCGCGCGAGGCTTTCCGGGAGATCTGGGGACTTCGGGAAAGACGCTGGGAGACCGCGCAAGGATCGGCATCCAGTGCGCGCACGCACTTCGAGAAAAAGTACCTGGAGCGAGGGGAGACTTGCTTCACGCTCGTGGGTTGCAAAGCCACGCAAGACGGGGAATAACGGCATCCATGAAATCGCAGAAGCAGCTCAAGATCCTCACCGCGGTATTCTGGTTTGGCGTGGCCGGGGTCGTTCTTTCGTTCGCCGGCAGCGTGACGACGGCGGTTCGCCACAGCACTGAAGAAAAGGCCATCATCGAGGCCAATCCGATTCCGGTGCCCGCGCTTCCCGCCAACTGATCAACTTCTCCGGGTCTCTCTGACTGAGCGGAGTGTGATGTCGAACGAACCGGTGAGCGAGTCAGTCTCGCGGTCGATCGACGACGGCTGAAAATCCACGACGACGTTGGCCCGTTCCGGAGCCCGAAGCTGCTGGAGAATCAGGTCGCGCTCGTTCAGCGGATCTCCTTTGAAATACATCTGGGTCACGAGCTCCTGGTAGCCAAGTCGGCTCACCCGAAAGTGCAGATGCGGCGGGCGATCCCAGCCCGCGTCAGCGGGGTAGGCGCCCGGACGGATCGTTTTGAACGCATACTCCCCGTTGGCGTCGGTAAAGGTCTCTGCCCAGTAACGAAAGTTCGGGTCGAGTGGGGCCGGATTTGGATCACGCGAATGTTGGTACCGCCCGCTCGCGCAGGCTTGCCAAAGCTCCACATTGGCTCCCGCGATCGGTTTGCATTCCGAGTCGATCACGCGGCCGCGCACGTAGACCACTTGTCCTAAGGCGCGCTCGCTTCGACCGGGAACGCGCGTCAGGTCGGTATCGGAGTTGAAGCGATCCTCGCCTGGATAGAATGGCCCGGAAGTTTGAGGGGGAGTGAAGCCGCAACTTGCGGCGAGCGCCCGAGCCCAGGGAAAGGCGAATGCAAGGAGGCCTGCGCTCGCGGCCCCGGCGGTCAGGAACCGGCGGCGATCAGGGGAAGGGCCAGGAGCGGAGGGAGCGTTCTTGCGAATGTTCATGCGGCAGTCTTAGCGCGATTTACAAAAAGGCCACCATCTTGCCGCGCAAGGGCTGCCATAGGGAAAACCAATGAAGACCTGTTTTCTCTCGGGGCCTGACCGGCGAGAAAACAACAAATCGATTCGACACGAGATCCCTCAGGACGAATGCGAGGAGAAGCGTTATAACTTGAAGCGTCATTTTACTTAACTCACCGAGGTCCATCAAAATGATTCTCTCCAATCCAACACTCCCCCTCGTCTCCCTTGTGCTTCTCGTGGGCTCGCTCACGTCTTCTCAGGTCAGCGCGGCCGGGCTTGAGCGGACGCCGTATCAACTGCGCTGCACATTCGGAGGTCCTGCGGTGACCTCAACCCCCTATAGCTCTCTTGATGTCGAGGATGAGGAGATCACGCTCAGCGTTCAGCTCTACTCTGAACCGGCCAATCGCCCTGGCTCAAACAGAGCCTTGATCAGCTACACCGCGATGGACGGACTCGCACTGGGGTGGGGCGACCACGCAATGAGCATCGATGTCAAAGCGGAATGGACGGGAGACGCGTACGCTCTCGCTCCAGAAGCCAAGGACATCACCGTCTCCATTCATGCGAGTTTGGGCACGAGAGTTCCGTTCAGGGCGGAAGGGAAAGCCTTACAAAAGCTGAACCTCGACGGCGCAATTCTGCAGGCCCTAGGCGCACCCGAAGCTCAAGATCTCGAAATCTTCTGCAGGATCAGAAAAAATCTATAAGTCGGCCCGCAATGGGCGGGCAAACGCTTTCGAGTGGGCGTCAAGATTATGGCTTGCGAGAGCATTTGACGGGCCCCGTGCGGACTGGGAACCTGAAGGGAGGGGGCTTTCCTTTCTGAAATCCGCGAGCGTCGCTCAGATCCTGAAGCAAGCCATTGATCGAAAGCTCGAGGCCAATCCGCGCCTCTCCCTTCGATCCATCGCCAAAACCCTCGGAATCAGCCATTCGTATCTTTCCATGATTCTCCAGGGAAAGCGGAAGCTGCCGTGGAAACTCGGCCAGGCGGTCGTGCAACGTCTCGGTGCCGAGCTCGGCGAGCGTGCCGTGTTTCTGGAGAAGCTGCGCGCCGAACTCGACTCCGCAAGCTCCGCGTCCACGCCCCGTAAGAAAGCGATCCGAACGATTTCGCGCAAAGACATCCAGCTTCTTCCTGAGGATGCCTTCTCGCTGATCTCCGACTGGTACCATTACGCGATCCACGCGCTGATCGGGCTCCCTGGATTCGAGGGCGATGCGAAATGGATCGCCGCCCGCCTGAACATCCCGGTCAAAGAAGCCAAAGA
>JBEIOW010000248.1:0-4226 GCA_040377385.1 Bacteriovoracaceae bacterium
CGGTCGAGTTTCTCCACTTCGGACGGCCGTTCTGGCCAGCTTTGTCCTTCAGGCCAGTGCCCGGGAAGCCTTCTTCTTTGAAGTAGAAGATGTGCGAGTGGTCGGTCGAGAGTCTCCATTTGCCGAGACGGTAGCCGACCGAAAAGTCGATGCCGGAGACGTCTTGAGCCGAGAGATTCTGCAGTGGCGCCGTGATGGTGTCGATATAACCTTGGCCATCGCGAGTGACTACGATCCCGTATTGGGAGACGTTGATGCCATCGCGCTCGGCCATAGTGAGATCGCCGTAGTCGATGCCGACGACGTTCTTGGTTTTCACAAGGAACCAGTCGGCGCCGAGGCTCAGTTCGTTCGTCGCCTGCACAACCGTGCCGACGTTGTAGGAGACGGACGTTTGTTGTTTCAGGCCCGGGTTACCGCCGCTCGTGACGTTATACTGCGCGGGCAAGCAAGAAGGGGTCGCGCCTCCGGCTTGCTGTTCCGCCTGACAGGCCACGTAGTCGATGAAGGTCGGGAAGCCGTTTCCGGTCGCGGCGTAAAGATCTTGCATGAGCGGCGCTTTGAAGCCTGATCCGACCGACCCGCGGAAAAGAACGTTAGGGGTCATGCGATATACAAGCGCGCCCTTTGGGTTGAAGGTGTTGCCGAAGTCGCTGTAGTGATCGTACCGGCCAGCCGCTTGAAGCTCGAGGTTCTCAAGGACAGGGATCGAGAGCTCCGTGTAGAGCGCGACTGCGTTTCGTTGTCCGCCGCCGCTTGAGCCTGCGTTACCGAAGACGTCGCCGGCCACCGAGCGCGCGTCGAACTCATCGGTGTAGGATTGGTGCATGCCGGTGGTACCGACGGCCATGCCGATCGGACCGGTCGAAAGCTGCGCGAGCTCGCCCGAGGCCTTGGCGTCCACGCTCGAAATTTTCGACGTCGTCTTCTCGATCGGGACGTAGCGGGCGCTTTCGAGGCTACCCTTGTTGCCGGGCGTGGCAAACGGGTTGTAGGCGCCGCTCGCGATCAAGGAGTTCAACGTATCGGTCAATGCGTAACCGTTGGCGCCGCGGTCTTCGCTGTCGATCGCGTTATGCGACGTGGTGAGGTTGACCGTCCAGGCGTCGCTGACTTGGATCTGTGCGCCCAGGAGGAGGTTGTAGGAGTACGACGTCACGTCCGCATCACGGGTTCCGAGATCGGTGAGGCGGTAGCGCACTTGTACGTCCTGGCCAGGCGTGGTGCCCGGGAGCGCGAGGCCGGCGGCGACCGCTGACGGGATTACGAAAGTGCCGGGGGCGGGAGCGTAGGACCAGTCGACCTGGCGCCGTGTACCGCCCAAGCGCAGCGTGAGACGAACGGAAGAGCTGGCTTCGTAGTTGGTCTCGTTCATCAGGCTGAACTGCTGAAGCGCCGGAAGCTCGGTCGAGTAGTCCGTGTGCTTGAAAGAGCAGAAATCACCTTGTGGAGTCGATACGACGCGTCCGGCTGGGCAGTTCGAGTCGGCTATCCAGGCCTGGCCGGCGTTGCGGTAGCTGCCGGGGTCGCCGATGAGGCTCGTGCCGTCATCCGTCCAGTCGCGATCGCGCGAGAAGATCTTCTTGTTGTCGCGGAACTGCAGCACGTTGACCATGCTGAAGCGCTCACCGCTGATTCCGTTCAGCAGGCTGACCTGCGTGCGAGCGCCGCCCTTTTTCTCGGGCACGGTCTGTTGAAGGCTGACTTCGGTGCCGCTGAAGTCACGGCGAGTGATGATGTTGACGACACCACCGAGCGCGTCCGAACCGTAAATGGCGGAGGCGCCGTCTTTCAGGATCTCGACGCGTTCGACGGCGGCCATCGGAATCAAGTTGAGATCGACCGCGCCCGTGACGGCATCGGTGGGAAGGCGCTGTCCGTTCAAGAGAACCAACGTGTTGGAGGAGCCCAAACCGCGCAGGTTGATTTCCGCGTTCCCGGCGGCGTTGCTGCCGGATTTTTCGCGAAGGGAGCCAAAGGAGTTGGTGGACTGGTCTCGAAGCACGTCGCCGACCGAGTTGTAGCCCTGCTTCTCCAGGTCTTTACGCTCGAGGGTCACGATGGGCGCGACGCCTTCGACGTCGATGCGCTTGATGTGGGAGCCCGTGACTTCGATGCGTTCCGTGCGGCCCGAGGACGGCGTAGCGTTGCTCGTATCGGTGACGGTATCGGCGGTTGACGTTTCCGTCGCGGGAGCAGTCGTCGTCGATTCGACGGCGAAGGCAGTCGGTGGAGTCGCGAGAAGAGCGGAGAGCAATGCTAGAGCGATATTTTTCCGAGTCGTCATGAGTTCCCCCAAGCTGTTTGCCGCGCGGATAAGAATCGCGACGCTGTGCTGGCAGTTGAGCAACCTTGGTGCCAGGGAGCAAAGTCGGGGGAATTCGTCTAAAGGCAGGGAATAAGAGCGAAATAATACCTGATTTAAATCGCAACTATAGAGCCGCAAGTGCGCCCGGTGCCAAAATGGCCGCAGGCTAGCGTGAGCAGGATTGGGCGAAGAGGGCCAATTCGCCTCAGCGATGCGAGTTCTCGAGAATGGCGTTGTGATGTTTTTCGAGCGGGATTTTCGCGAGACTTTAGGATCGGTTGCAGTACAAAAAAGAGGTGAACTCTAAAGACACACGCCTCGTCTATTCCACCGACCCCGCACTCAACCGAAAGTGCGCCAAGTGCAAGGAACTCGTTTCTGAGTGTACCTGCATTCCCGAGGTGGATCCGACTCAGTACAAATTTGTCGCAGTCCTGCGCATTGAGAAGGGCGGGCGAGGCGGGAAAAGCGTGACCGTCATCGATCGTTTGCCGAAGAATGAAAGTTTTCTCAAAAAACTCACGACCTTGATCAAGAACCGTTGCGGAGCGGGTGGGACCTATCGCACCGAGGGGCGTGATGGCTTGATTGAGATCCAGGGCGAACGAATCGAGCAAATTCGCGGCATTTTGAAGGGCGAAGGGATCTCCTGCCGCTAGCTATTTTGGGCGTTTTCTGCAAAGAAGAAATAGGCAGGTTGAAAAACGCAAGCCCTTGAATTCATGAAGAACCATCCGCTTCTTAAAACCCTTTTGGCCCCTCACGGGCTCTTCTCTCGCGGCGATCTCCGGGTCCGTCTGTTGCGCGTGATTATTGCGCCGATTCTGATCCTTGCGCTCCTCCTCGGCGTCTTGCTTTGGCGGATCAACCACCTCCTTGAGCTCAATCAATGGGTGAATCACTCCAATGAGGTCATCGCGGTAGGAAATGCGTCCTTACTCCAGGTAGTTAATCTGGAGACGGGGCTTCGGGGCTTTCTTCTGAGTAGTAACCCGGAGTTCCTGGAGCCACATCGTGATGCGGTGATGACGCTGGATGAGGGCTTTACTCGTTGGAAAGCGCTCGTCGCCGATAACCCCGCGCAGTCGGATCGCGTCATGCAGATCGAAGGCATGGTTGGACAGTGGATGCAGTGGGCAGCCCCCTTGACCCGCGCCCGCACGCCCGCTGAGATCCAGCGGGCACGAGCCTCCGTGAAAAGAGGCTTTGGGCTCGAAACGATGGGAAAGATCCGGGCCGAGTTCGAGGACTTCATTCAAAGCGAAGAAAAACTGAGAAACGATCGCACCCGCGAGGCCGAAGGCCAGACTCGGTACTCGATCGCGCTCAGTCTCGCCGTTGCGCTCATCCTCGGTTTGCTGGTTTCGTTTGCGGTTGCCAACGAGCTCATCCGCTTGTCGGTGTCATTCTCCACTGCGCTTCGCAAGGCCGAAGAGGCAAAGAAGCGAATCGAAGAGAACAACGCTGAGCTGGAAGCCAAGATCCAGCTCCGAACCGCTGACCTAACGGCGGTCAACGCGGAGCTGGAGTCCTTTTGCTACTCAGTTTCCCACGATCTGCGCGCGCCTCTGCGCGGGATTGACGGGTTTAGCCTCGCGCTCCAGGAGGACTACGGCTCGAGTCTCGATGAGGTCGCAAGGAAGCAGCTCCGATTTGTGCGCGAGGGCGTGCAGCGAATGGGGCGTCTGATCGACGATCTTTTGAACCTTTCTCGAGTTAGCCGTGTCGAACTCCGCAAAGAGCCTACGGATCTCGCCGCGCTCGTACGCGAGACGTTCGATCGGTTGCAGCAAGCGGATCCGGCGAGAAAAGTAGAACTTCGCTGTCTGGATCAAGCGATTGCTTCGGGCGATTCAGGGCTACTGTCGGTCGTCATCGAAAACCTGGTTTCGAATGCCTGGAAGTTTTCCGGCCATGC